>CBIHPU010000141.1:0-8110 GCA_966211935.1 uncultured bacterium
ACTTGTCTTAAAGCCGCGTGCAGCAAATGTGTGGCGCTGTGATTATTTGTTGTCAGCCACCTGCGGCTTTTATCCGCCTTGGCACTGAAACGCGCTATAATATTCTCAGGAAGTTTTTCTGTAATGTGAATTGTTACGCCGCTTTCCTTAATTGTATTTACTACTTCAATTCGCTGGCTGGATGATTCGAGAACTCCACTGTCGCCAACCTGGCCTCCGCTTTCAGCATAGAATGGAGTTTTATTCAGAACGAGATGAAAAACTTCTTTATTTTTTACTTTCGCTTTTCTGAAACGTGTGATGTATGCTTCGCATTCCAGTTCATCATATCCAACAAACTCTCCTTCTTTAACTGAATTTGATCTCCACTGCACAGCTGTATAAACCCAGTCTGCAGTTTCTTTATCAAGCGCGTCCTTGCTTCGCTTTTTCTGACTATCCAGGTTTTCCTTAAATCCTTTTTCGTCAATCTCCAATTCGTATCCACGAGCGATCAGTGCGGTCAGGTCAACCGGAAATCCAAAAGTATCGTACAATTCAAAAACTGTTTTTCCATCTACAACGGGACGTTTGTGATTATTCAGAATGTCCATGCAGACGTTATCAATTTTTCGCAAACCAACTTCCAGCGTTTTAAAGAATGAAGATTCTTCTTCGCGGATCACTTTTTCTATCAGCAGCTTTTGTTTATTCAATTCAGGAAAAGCCTCGCCCATGTGCATGGCAAGCGTTGGCACCAAACGATATAAAAATGGTTCCTTTAGCGCGAGTGACTGATAGCCATAACGGACCGCGCGGCGCAGAATTCTTCTGATAACATAACCTGCTCCTGTAGCCGAAGGAAGTTGTCCATCTGCAATTGCAAAAGCTATGGCACGAATGTGATCCGCAATTACACGCATTGCAATATTCAGTACGCGATGATTTTTATGATGATCCTCGTCCTGCGGTTTATACTGATGTCCGCACAGCTCTTCAATTTTTTCTATAAGCGGAGTGAACACGTCAGTATCATACGTAGAAGTTTTTTTCTGCAGCACCATGCAGAGGCGCTCAAATCCCATTCCGGTATCAACGTGTTTTTTTGGAAGCAGATCAAGCATGGTTGCGTGGCTGTGACGGAAGCTGCGTTCAGCATCAACCTGTTCTTTTGAAGCATTGCGCTCCCATTCTAAAAAGGTTTTCTGTTCTTCCGCCGATTTCCATTTGCGGTTGAATTCCATGAACACATTGTTCCAGATCTCTATCACCTGCGGATGACTGGCATTTACAAGTTCCCTTCCTGATTTCTTTTTTCTGTCAGAAGCTGAACGCGCATCAAAGTGAATCTCCGAACAAGGACCGCAAGGACCAGTATCTCCCATCTCCCAGAAATTATCTTTCTTGTTTCCTCTGAGAATTCTGTCTTCAGGAATAAATTGTTTCCATGTATCATAGGATTCCTGGTCGAAAGCAACATTGTTCGCAGGATCACCTTCAAAAACCGTTACATATAATCTTTCCTTGTCAATTTTGTAAACTTCAGTCAGCAGTTCCCATGCCCATGCTATTGCTTCCTTCTTAAAATAATCTCCAAAACTCCAGTTACCGAGCATTTCGAACATGGTATGGTGATAGGTGTCGTGCCCAACTTCTTCCAGGTCGTTATGCTTGCCGCTTACGCGTAAACATTTTTGAGTATCTGCAATACGCGGAAACTTTATAGGAGCATTTCCCAGGAACAAATCCTTGAACGGAGCCATACCACTGTTGTTGAACATCAGTGTCGGATCATTCTTCACCACCATTGGCGCGCTGGGCACAATTTCATGACCCTTTGATCTGAAAAATTCCAGGAATGTTTTTCTGATTTTATTAGCGTTCATTAATTCTTCCTTTTTTATTTTTTTGGGAAAGATTTAAACTTCAATATTATTAAACTGATTCCGTTATTTAACAGCACAAAGTTGCAGGTTTCAGTCGGAATCAGATTGCAAATTTAACAGATTTCTGTATCTTTGAGAACCTTCCTACAGAGAGATTTATAAAAAGATGTCAAAGGTAAAATACAGGTATAATACACGCAGCCTTACTTACGAAAAAGTTGAAGTAAAATGGACACACCGGTTGCTTCGTTTTCTTTCGTACCTGGGAACGGGACTTGTATTTGCTATAGCTGCCTGGTGGGTGGGAAATTTTGTACTTGGGACTCCGAATGACAAGAAGCTGCAGCGTGAGCTGGAAACAATGAAAATCCAGTATAAGGTCATTAATAATAAAATGACGCTTATGACAGAGGTGTTAAAAGAGCTGGAGGACCGGGATAACAATATTTACAGAGTGATCTTTGAAGCTGAACCGATTCCTGAGCATATGCGTAAAGCGGGTTTTGGCGGAGTTGATTATTATAAAAAACTCGAAGGATTTTCCACTTCCGAACTCATGGTGGAAACTTCAAAAAAGATTGACGCGCTTTCAAAACGCCTGTACATTCAATCCAAATCATTTGATGATGTGATTCAAATGTCGAAGGGAAAACAGCAACTGATAAATTCAATTCCGGCTATCATGCCTGTTAGTAATAAAGAACTTCGTCACCAGCCTGGCGCTTACGGATGGAGAACGCATCCGATTTATAAAACTTCGCAGTTTCATGGAGGAATGGATTTCGCTTGTCCGGAAGGAACGCCGATTTATGCAACTGGAGATGGAGTTGTTCAGAGGGCCGATAATCTCGCACAAGGTTACGGGAATCACGTTGTAATTTCTCATGGTTATGGATATGAAACACTGTATGCTCACATGAGTAAAATGACAACATCTGTTGGAAAAAAAGTTAAGCGCGGTGAATTGATTGGTTATGTAGGAAGCACAGGATTATCGACTGCACCCCACGTTCATTATGAGATCGTAAAAAACGGCGAAAAAGTAAATCCAATTCATTTTTATTACAACGATCTTTCTCCGGAGCAGTATAAGATCCTTACAGATCTGGCAAACAACAGCTCTCAATCGTTTGACTAACATCCCAAGCACCACCTACAAAGCCGTAATTTTTTATGACATTATCAGCGCGCAGTAAAATTGGTTTCACTACCGCTGTGTCTTTAGTTATTGCCAATATGGTTGGAACAGGAGTGTTCACCAGTCTTGGTTTCCAGGTTCTTTCCATCACAAACATCTTCGCGATTATTATGCTTTGGGTTGTGGGAGGAATTATTTCATTGTGCGGGGCATTGGTGTATGGAGAGATCGGCACACGTTATCCGGATTCGGGCGGAGAATACAATTACCTCTCAAAAATTTATCATCCCTCAATAGGATTTCTTGCGGGATGGGTTTCGGCAACCGTTGGTTTTTCCGCTCCGATTGCAATGGCAGCAATGGCGTTGGGAACTTATGTGAATGGCGTTATACCCGGTATCAATGAAAAATTATTGGCAGTGATTGTGATCATGGTTATCACTGCAATTCATTCGTTCAATTTAAAAGCGGGAAGTTTGTTTCAGCGGGTTGTGACAATTTTAAAAGTGGCGGTTATTGTTTTTATTATTCTTGCAGGATTTTTTTCTAGTGATCATCAACTAATCACTTTAGCTCCGGGTGATGCTGGCTGGAGCACTGTTTTTTCTGGCGCCTTTGCAATTTCACTTTACTGGGTTACATATTCGTATAGCGGCTGGAACGCGGCTGCTTATATGGCGGGTGAAATAGAAAATCCAAAAAGAAATTTACCGCGCTCGCTTTTCCTCGGAACGCTGGTTGTTACCGCGATGTACGTATTACTGAATTTTATTTTTCTTTATACAACACCCATTGGAGAAATGGCGGGTAAGAAAGAAATCGGGCTAATTGCATCCACACACATTTTTGGAAATACAGGAGGAAACATTATGGGAATGGTAATTGCCTTTCTCCTTGTTTCTGCAATCAGCGCAATGGTAATGGCGGGTCCGCGTGTGATGGAAAAAATGGGTAAGGATGTGCAGCTTTTAAATTTCTTGTCCATTACAAATAAAAACGGCGTCCCATATATATCTATTTTTGTTCAGTCAATAATTTCTATTGTTCTTGTGCTTACCGCGAAATTTGAATTTGTTCTTCAATTCACTTCTTTTTCGCTCAACCTCTTTACTTTTCTTACAGTGCTTGGAATTTTTGTCCTTAGTATCAGGAAAGATTCTCAGACATCCTCTCGAAAATTATTATTGTTCTTCATTCCTGCAATTATATTCCTGGTTTGCCAGGTGTGGATCTTATTTAAAGGATTTGAGATGAAACCAAATGAATCAGCGCTGGGAATGCTTAACCTGGCAGCAGGCTTTGTATTCTGGATTATTGCAACATTGCTTTACAGAAAAAAAAATAAAACCGTTGAAAATGAAAAAGTATAACTTCCTGTTTGTTTCCGCGCTGGCGTTACTTGTTGCCTGCGGAGGAGAAAAAACTGAAACCGAAAAGCAGGAAAAAAACAATGATACGCTTGCTGTTACGAAAGATACGGCTACCAAAACTGTTACTACAACTACTGTCAATTGTAAGAACGATTCGCTTGATGAACTTGCAGAACTGATTGCGGGAATTAACGATGGACAATCAAAAGTGCTCACCAAATTATTCCAGCAGAAAAGTTTCCAGGATCACGCGCAGGGTTTTGACAGGAAGTGGAATGAATTCGACTCTTCACGTCTTTCAAAACTGGAAGGCTTCAGATCCGCGGAATTAAGTGTTGAAACAGGTCCAACGAAAACGCTTTTTTATCCGTTCAGCGGACCTGACTTTCTTTATGCGAACGCGTTCTTTCCAGAAGCTGAAAAATATGTTCTTATGGGACTTGAACCTGTTGGAACGCTGCCGGTTTATGATGAACCGGAAGAAGCGAAAGATTCCATGAGTTCTTATTATTCAAAAATCAAACCCGCCCTGCACGCAATTCTAAATTTTTCATTTTTCAGAACAGCAAGTATGAAAAATGAATTGCGTAACGAGGAGTTGGATGGAACATTGCATCTCTTGTTACTGTTTATTAAAAGAACCGGTCATGATATTTGTGATATCAACCCCGGATTTATTGACACGACAGGTAACTGGCAATATCTTTCATCCTTTCCTGAACTTTCTAAAAAGAGTCTGAACAATAAAGGTATTGAGATCAGGTTCACGACTAAAGATGGAAAGTTGAAAATGCTCTATTACTTTTCACTTCATCTTGAAGATGGAGCCTTGAAGCATAACAAGAATGTTTTGAATTACTTTAAGAAACTGGGTGATGTGAATACTTACCTGAAAGGAGCATCTTACCTGATGCATGAAGGATACTTTTCGGAGATAAGAAATACAATTTTCAGAATAAGTAACAGGATCATTCAGGATGACAGTGGAATTGCCTTTCGTTATTTTGCATACAGCGGTTTTAAGTGGGATTATAAATTTTATGGAAAGTACACACGCCCGATCTCTTTATTCAGCTATGCTTACCAGGCAGATCTGGATTCCTTGTGGAAGAAGCAGGGAGCAAAAGATATAGGTTTTGGAATTGGTTATAATTTCAGAGATAAAAATTCAAATCTGATGATCGCTAAGAAAGGCGAGGTGATTCCAATTCCATTAACTCCAATACTTAAACCGAAAAGCAGTAAGAGTAAAACTGAGAAGGAATCTAAATCAGCTGACTAATATTATTTGCTTTTGCTGATCAGAAAAACAATGCCTCCGCTAATGAAGCTGCCTGAAGTTTTCTGACACAGAATATAAACTTCACCATTTTCATCTTCTCCGAAGCTATTGATACTTACGTCCATATCGTTATCGTTTTTGCCTGGGACTGTGAGGTCCTGCATTTTCCAGGTGTCACCGGATTTTTCAAGGTAAAACAGTTTCCCTTTCCAGTCGCCGAATATGTATTTGCCTTTTAATTCTGGAACATTTTTTCCTCTGTAAACATAACCACCTGTTACACTAACTCCAACTTTGTGATCGTATTCAGCAATTGGTTTTTCCAGATTTTTCTGATCGCAGTTAGTCGAAGGATAAAAGCAATGGTTTCCTTCCATTATCTTCCAGCCATAATTTTTTCCCTTACGGATGATATCAATTTCTTCCCAGGTGTTCTGCCCAACATCCGCGCAAAATAATTCTCCTGTTTCTTTATCGAAGGAAAAGCGCCAGGGATTCCTTAAACCATAAGCCCAAATTTCCGGTTTTGCATCTTTTTCTTTTACAAACGGATTATCGTTTGGAATGCCATAATTTTTTCCGTTGCCAGGTTTGTCAATATCAATTCGCAGTATTTTTCCGAGGAAAGTATTCAGATTTTGTCCGTTGCCGATCTCGCCGTGATCGTCGCCGGCGCCGCCTCCGTCACCCGATCCGATATATAAATAGTTATCAGGACCAAAAGCGAGTTGTCCGCCATTGTGATTTGATTCGGGTTGTTCAAATTCAAGAATTATTTTTTCAGAATTAGCATCTGCGACATTTTCCTGCGGTGAGACTTTGTACTCAGCGACTACGCTCTTGTGATCAGACTCTTTGTTTGACGAGGGCGCGCTATAATAAACGTAGAATTTGCCGTTGCTTTTATATTTTGGATGAAAAGCAATTCCCAGTAAACCTTTTTCAGAATAAACCGGATTTACTTTAGATAGTTTGGCGCTGATATCGAGGAAAGGAGTTTTGAGCAGATTGCCTTTTGATACGATCAGGATTTTTCCGGTCTGTTCGCAAATAAAAATTCTACCACTGCCATCATTTGCAACACCCACTGCAACGGGTGAGGTAATTCCCTTTGCAACAGTTGTAAGTGAAAACGCAGCGGTCTGTTGCGGATGTACATCACAACTGAAATGCAAGAGAAAAAAGAAGATTAAAAGTATTTTCATTTTAATCTTCAGTAGAAAAATTTATGCCGGTAATATTTTTTTAAATAATATTCAGGCGGTCAAGCAGAAGTTCCAGGAAATAAATGCAGAGTATATTATTACATTAAAATTCCCAGGATAGGTTCAACAACATTCCATAATCAGGTTATTACCTCAGTAGAGGGAGATAAAATTAATGTGCATTTTGTGGTTGATGTGTTTTATTGAATGTCCGGGAGCTAAGACCTGGAAACTTAGGTTTCCGGAAGTTAGGATTCCGGAAGTTCTAAAAATCATGCCAAAGCATTTTTCAAGACGACCATTTTATGAACATTTCAACCCCTGGTTAATAAATATTGCGCATACTCAAGACAATCAATAAAATTTTTCTAGCTGGACAAACTATTTTTCTGCGTTTTGCACAATGACTCCCCCTGTTTGTTTTGTTCATGCAATGTCCAGTCTTCAGTAAGCGTTGTCGGAATCCATGACTTTCCCGATCTTCTCAATACGCGTACGGATAACCCATAGACATCCATGAAATTTCTTACAAGCGAAAAGATCGTCATCTCAGGAACAACCGTTAGCGTTCCTTCTGTATGTATAGTCCTGCATTCGGCAACGATGGTGCCGGGATTCCTGACATATTTTTTGCTGTGCGACGCACCCGGTCTTGATGGTTTAGCGTGAAAATCAAGACTGAGAAAGGGAAATGCAGCGCTAAATTCACGCCCGATTGTTTTTTTATCGCAGATCTCAATTCGCATACAGACACTTTTTATTTTTAGAAAGAAAAATTGAGCGGAAGAATTAATTCTTCATCCGCTCAAGTCTGTCAAGCTTCACAATGGAAATTGTACCACCGTTAATTTCAACTGAACCTTCTTCCTTAAAATCACTGAGTGTGCGGATAGTTGTTTCAGTAGCGGTACCTGCCAGGTTAGCTAAGTCTTCACGTGAAATGTTGATTGAAAATTTAGGTTCCCCATCTTTCGCGTAACGGCTATGCAAAGTAACCAAAGCTTCTGCAACTCTTTTTCTAACTGAGTTATAAGCTATCTTCAGCAACTGTTCTTCTTTTTCATGAAGGTCATTGGAAAGCATTCGCATGAATTTTCTGCTTACTTCCGCATTCTTGTAAACAAGCGCGTAAAATTCTTCTTTTGGTACAAGACATACTTCGCAGTCTTCAAGCGCAGCGGCTGAATCAGTGTACTCAGTTTCCTCAAGCAATGCCAGGTATCCGAAGAAATCACCTTCTTTGTAAAGAC
>CBIHPU010000142.1:0-8094 GCA_966211935.1 uncultured bacterium
TATTTCCTATGAATTTCCTGAAGGCTACAACAAAAATTACGAACTGGTGATCGATCCCGTTCTTGTTTTTGCTGCTTCTTCCGGATCTACCGCGGATAATTTCGGAATGACCGCAACTTATGATACGCTTGGAAATTTATATAGTGGAGGTACATGTTTCGATAATGGTTTTCCAATTGTCAATCCCTATGATGGCACTTATAATGGAGTCGTACAGTATGGAAGAACCGATATTGTTCTTACTAAATATGATTCCTCCGGCGCTTTTCTTGTGTATTCTACTTATATGGGAGGAGCAACAGGCAGTGAGGTCGTAACAAGTTTGATTGTAGATAACCAGAATAATTTGTATTTATATGGTGCGACCGGATCAACCGATTTTCCAATGACTGCACAAGCGTGGGATAATACTTTTAATGGAGGAACGAATGTTCAGTTTCAGTTTAACGGAACATATTTCAACAGCGGAACAGATATATTTGTTGCAAAACTCAGCGCGGCCGGAAATACTTTACTGGGATCAACTTACATTGGAGGTAGTGACAACGACGGAATAAACACGAATAATGTTATTGCGAGTTATGTGGCAACCTTGTATGGCGTTACAGTTTCAGGTGAATATCCTCCTGATTCTTTACAGTACAATTATGGTGATCAATATCGGGGCGAAATCCAATTGGATGCTGCAGGAAATCCTGTCATCTGCAGCTCATCGCGTTCAGCAAATTTTCCAACGCAAAACGCCGCCGATAATACGCTGGGCGGGTACCAGGACGCGGTTGTATTTAAGTTCGATCAGAATCTTTCATTACTGCAATGGAGTACGTTTGTAGGTGGAAGTGATAATGATGCGGGTTACGCGTTATATCTTGCCGCAAATGACGAAGTGTATTTTACAGGAGGCACACGAAGCGCGGACTTTCCGGCGACAGCTGGTTCGTATACTACAACTTACCAGGGAGGAAAATGTGATGGATATATCGGAAAACTTAGTCCGAACGGAAATTCATTAATGGCTGCAACATTTATTGGAACTTCTCTTTACGACCAATCTTATTTTATTCAGCTGGACGTTGATCAGAATGCTTATGTGTTCGGACAATCCGCGGGGAATATGCCGGTGCAGAATGTTGGTTACAGCAATGCGAACGGAAAATTATTTGTGTCTAAACTCGACAGTAATCTTTCTACTTTGGTTTTTTCTACCGTCATCGGCAACGGTAGCGCTAACATAACCTTATCACCATCCGCATTTCTTATTGATTGCGCGCAGAATATTTATTTATCAGGATGGGGTGGAAATATTATCATGGGTCCCGCTATTTACAATATGCCTTTAACTCCCGGCGCAATTCAAAACACTACTGACGGATTTAATTTTTATCTGATGGTATTGTCGAAGGACGCGCAGGCATTGTTGCACGGAACATATTTTGGTGGCGCGTCCAGTCACGAACACGTTGATGGAGGAACGAGCCGCTTCGACAGACAGGGAATTATTTATCAGTCCGTTTGCGCAGGCTGCGGAGGTAATGATGATTTTCCTGTAAGTCCGGGAGCGTGGCCAACTTCACAATACGGCAACAACTGGAATCAATCTTCAAACTGCAACAACGGAACATTCAAGATCGCTTTTGAATTTACTGAACCGCAGGCAATTTTCACTACTTCAACTGTAGAAGGTTGCGCGCCGGTTACTGTAAACTTCACGAATTCGAGTTTATCCTACAATAATTATATATGGGACTTTGGAAACGGAGATACTTCAACGGTGATTCAAAATCCAATCAAAACATTTACAACTCCCGGAACTTACACAGTTATTTTATCCGCACAGAACAGTGAATGCGGAAACGCGATGGATACTTCCATCACAGTTATCGATGTTTACCCTTTGCCTGTTGCAAATTTTGATGAGTCTCACAACGCCTGCAACAATACTTTCAATTTTACAGATTCATCTTTCGCGAACGTAACAGACTGGAACTGGAACTTCGGTGATGGAAATACAGACACGACGCAAAATCCTTCTCACTCTTATGCGAACCCCGGAAATTATAATGTTACCTTGATAGTTGAGAATATGTACGGTTGTTCTGATACAATTGTGCAGCCAATTACTGTCGCGACATTTCCGCCCATCAGTGTTTCAGCAGGAACTGTAGTTTGCGCGGGAGATACAGTTCAATTGAATGCAACCGGCGGTGTAATTTATCAGTGGGCGCCTGCATCTGATGTCTCCAATCCGAATATTGCGAATCCTGTGGCAACACCAACTGCAAGCACACAGTATTCTGTAACCATTACCCAGGTTACCGGAGGTGATACCTGCGTGTCGGTTTTGACAACGAACATCACTGTTCCGACGTATCCGCTGTCGTCACTGGTAACGTTTGCAACGCCGGATACAATTGCGCAGGGAGACAGTACACAACTCGGAACAATAATGACGGGCGGAACAATTGTGTGGAGTCCGAATTATAATATAAGTGACGTCAACAGTCCGAATCCAACTGCTGCGCCCGGCCACACAACAACTTATACGGCAACTTACACAGACGCGAATGGATGTAGTTTTCCACTGAGTCCGGTGACGATTTATGTACTTGCAAAAAAATGCGACGAGGCCACCGTTTTTGTACCGAATACCTTTACTCCGAATTCTGATGGAATGAATGATGTTCTCTACGCGCGAAGCAGCGTGTTGAGCGAAATATATTTTACCATTTATGATCGTTGGGGACAAATGGTTTTTGAAACAAATGATCTTACCAAAGGCTGGGATGGTACTTTCAATAATAAAGCATGCAACCCGGATGTGTTTGGATATTATCTGAAATACAAATGCACCAACGGTGAAGAATCGTTTAAAAAAGGAAATGTTACGCTGATAAGATAATGAAGAGAAAAATTATCATAGCATTCTTTTCACTGTTGCTGCTTGACGCGGCGGCGCAGGATATTCATTTTTCACAGTTCTGGTTGCAGCCGCTTTATCTTAATGCCGGAAACGCGGGAATGTTTGATGGCCAATACAGGGCGGGGGGAATTTACAGAAGACAATGGCGCGCTGTTCCCGTTCCTTATCGAACAGTTTCATTTATGGGCGATGCGCGTTTCGCGGATCTGATCGCTCCAAAAACTGACGCGGGCGCGGGATTGATTTTCAATAATGATGTATCGGGCGACAGTAAGTACACCATCAATCAGTTTTATGTTCCCATATCAGCAATTAAAATATTTCCTGATTCAAATCTATCTGCTTCGTTTGGCTTAGCGCCCGGAATTTCAAATATCGCTTTCCGTACTGATAAGCTTTCATTCGACAATCAGTTTGATGGTGATGTTTATAATTCAAGTTTGCCATCAGGAGAAAATTTTCCGACTTTGTCGAGAACATATTTTGATTTATCCGCGGGCGTAACAGCGCAATATAAATTTAAAGGTTCCGGTTACGTTAGTGTGGGAACAAGCCTCGCGCATTTTCACCGTCCCCGTGTTTCTTTTTTTAAGAACGATGGCGTGAAGCTTTATGCCAAATCTACTTCGTTTTTAAGCGTTCAATATCCATTGCAGCAGTTGTTATTGTTGAATGTGGATGTTATGTATGAAAAACAGGGACCGTTCCACGAAACACTTTTATCTTCCAGATTATCATATGTGCTTGACGCGAAAGATAACATTGCACTGAACGCTGGATTTTCCGCGCGTCTCGGCGATGCAACAATTTTCAATGTTGGCCTTGATTACAAAAATTATAAAGTTGGTTTTGCTTATGATATGAATTACTCAAACTTTAATGCAGCCACTAACAAACGGGGCGCTATTGAAGTTGGCTTGATTTATATTTTTAAAAAGGAAATACCGTTTACACCAAAAAAGAGAGTTTGTCCAATTTACATGTAATTGATTTACATATTAGTAGTTTATGAAGAAGCTGAATTTTCTTGTCGTTTTCATGTTGATGATGTTTTCACTTAGTTCACAGAAACTGAAAACATTGCTTAAAGAAGGAGATGCCGCGATGGGCGAGATGAATTATTACACGGCGGCCCAGTATTACAACCAGGCAATCCTTGTTGACTCCAGTGATATGGAGATCCAATGGAAATACGCGCAGGCAAGCAGGCTGAATTATGATCTCGACATCGCCCAACATTGGTACGAGAAAATATTTAAGATAGACAACATGAAAGCCTATCCTGAAGCGCCGTATTATATTGGCGTTATCCTCCAGGGAAAAGGGAAATACAAGGACGCGAAAAAATATCTTCAGAAATATTTTCGGAAATTTAAATCGAACAGAAAGGATAAAGAAAGAAAGGAAAGAGCATTGCGGGCCAAGCAATATATTGACGCCTGCGATATGGCGCTTGTTTTAATGGCGAACCCATTGAATGTAAAAGTTGAACATCTTGACAGCAATGTAAACAGTAAAGTGAGCGAATACGCGCCTTACGAATATGATACAACGCTTTATTTTTCTTCGTTGAGAAACAAATCAGATCGCGACGCGGATTTCGATATTAGTTTTAATAAGATCTACATTGCGCGTAAGAAAGCGAAAGCTGACAGTGTAGGAAAGGATATGCAGAATCGTGCCTGGAAGCGGGCCATTGAACTTGACTCGCTCTTTAATAAAGATGGAATTCATAATGCGAACACCTGTTTCAATAAAGATTTTACACAGATCTATATTTCCCGTTGCAAGCAGGTGAACGCTTCAACATTTGATTGCAGAATTTATCGCAGCATGTTGCGTGATGGTAAATGGTCCGACCCTGAAGAGTTGTCATCTCCTGTTAATCAAGGGAACACAACACAGCCTAATGTTGGAAGCATCGATGGTGTTCCGCATATTTTCTTTTCAAGCAACAGGGGTGGGGGAGAAGGAGGAATGGATATCTGGTTTTGTTCGATAAATGCTGACGGTAGTTTTGGAATGCCTGTAAACGCCGGAAAGAAAGTAAATACTGTGGAAGATGAGATCACTCCTTTTTATGTGGGATTAACCAATACACTTTATTTTTCGAGTACTTATCATAAAGGCATGGGCAACTTTGACATATTTAAAAGTGAATACAAGAACAAAGAATTCCAGGAAGCGGTGAATGTTGGTTATCCTGTAAACAGCAGCCAGAACGATATTTATTATAGCATTAATTCAAAAAAGAACAAGGCGTATATTTCCTCCAATCGTATTGGATCTTATTTTGAAGACAAGCCTACCTGTTGCAACGATATTTACGCGTTCTCAATTCCTCCGTTGGAAGATCCTCCGCCGCCGGTTGATACAACTAAATTGTTTGTTGACCAGATGAAAATTCTTTGTCCGCTGACTTTATATTTCCATAATGATGAACCGAATCCGAAGACGCACGATACGATCACCAAGAAAACTTACAAGAAAACTTATGATGAATATGTTGGATTAAGGCCAGCTTATTACAAAGAATATCCAAAAGGAAGAGAAGGGCAGGAGAAAGAGCTTGCGGAGAATCGAATTACAAACTTCATGGAAGACAGCGTTGATGCAGGGATGCATGATCTTGAGAAATTTGCGGCATTGCTTGAGGAAGTGTTGAAGCGCAATGAAAAAGTAAAGATCACCATGCAAGGATTTTGTTCACCTTTGGCATCAACAGAATACAACGTTCATCTTGCAAAAAGAAGGGTGAGCAGTCTTAGAAATTATTTTATCGAGTATAAGAATGGAATGTTTGTCAAGTACATCAACAACACGAATCCGAACGAAGGAAGAATAGAATTCTTTGAAGAGGATGTAGGAGAATTACTTACCAGTAAAGTGAGCGACGATGTAAAGGATGTACAGAATTCCGTTTACAGTCCCGGCGCCGCGCGTGAAAGAAAGATTCAGATATTGGCAGTGAGTACGATTGATTAAGGTTTTTTTAATACGGAGTTAAATTACAGCGCTTTCTTAATTCCGGCCCTGTGCATTTCGCATTCATTGCAGTAAAATTTTTCATCACTTCCTGTAACACCCGGACAATCGTTTGTGCAAACATCATCTTTATGTGATTTGTGGTAGATCGGATCATAACAACTGTTATCCAATCCTTTTTTGCAGGATGAAGTAATCGTCAATGCAAAAACAAAAAGTGTAAGTAATTCGCTCTTCAGTTTCAATTTTAAAAATTATGTCAATATAGTCTGATAACGTTATAACAATTGAAATATTTCGTAAGACGATTTTCTAAACTGACAACACTCACTCTTCCTTCTGACGCTGCACAATTATTTTCCCATCTGTCGCTTGTAATTTTATCATTATAAGGATATTGTGATGAACTCAAGAAATTTTGCAATTGCTATTTATGCGACCTTCGCGCTGGGATTGGCTTCGCTGGGAATATATACTTCGCTGGACGGACCGCACGGCGGAGTGGTGAAAGACGCGGGACGCTACAAGATCGAAATGAAAAGCATGCCAACGCATTTCAGCACGTATTTGCTTGATCACACAACACAACCAATCAGCAACAAAGGACTGACCTGCAAAGCGAAAT
Organism: uncultured bacterium; assembly: GCA_966211935.1. Classification (GTDB taxonomy): domain Bacteria; phylum Bacteroidota; class Bacteroidia; order B-17B0; family Aurantibacillaceae; genus AM-1111. The sequence goes on from CBIHPU010000142.1 coordinate 6,531, forward strand.
TTATTTTTGCGGACAGCACCATGGTTGACGCTGATCTGATTCCATTCGGTGCAGACGGATTTGAAGCCAAATCACTGGTTGGATATTTTCAGTCGTGCAGAATTACTTTCATGGCAAAAGGTGAAGCCATTTCGGCCGTGTTTGAAAATGAAGGAGTGATGGTGAAGAAAGACGGGAAGAAATAAGCGATAATTATCTTTCAGTAATTAACGAGTCAAAAAAACTAAACTGAGAATCCTAGTTCAACAATTTCAGCACGTATCCAGGTAATACTCCGATAGCAAGCGTGAACGCGGTAGTGATTCCTAAAAGAACCAGGTGCGAACTTTCAAATTTCACGCATTCATTATTCTCCGGTTTACGGAAATACATTGCAATGATAATTTTGAAGTAATAATATATACCAACGGTTGAAGTAAGAATTCCAAGAACGATGAGCCAACCGAATCCTTTACCCATCAAGGCGCTAAGAACATAATACTTCGCGAAGAATCCTGCAGTAATTGGAATTCCCGCAAGAGAAAACAATGCGATAACCATGCATACAGCGACAAATGGATTTCTCTTTCCTAGTCCGTTGAAAATATCAAATGTTTCGCGTCCCTCGTGAGCTTTGGAAACGTTGTATAATACAGTGAATGTTGCAATGCTTCCAATAGAATAGGCAAGTGTGTAATACAAAATTGATGACCATCCAGCAAGTTCATTTGAAACAATAATTCCCATCAACATAAACCCAGCGTGAGAGATACTTGAATAAGCAAGCATACGCTTTACGTTGCTTTGTGTTGCGGCAGTAATGTTTGCAATAACTAGAGAAGACGCTGAAAGAACTGCAAGGATCAGTGTCCATTTTTCTGACACACCAACAAAAGCGGAGAACAAACGAATGAACGCGACCATTGCCGCGGTCTTTACAACTGTCGCCATGAATGCAGTTACAACAGTAGGAGAACCCTGGTAAACATCAGGACTCCAGAAATGGAAAGGCGCCGCGGAAACTTTAAATGCCATTGCGATCATCATCATTAAAATTCCAACATAAAAGAAGGAAGGCATTATTTTATTAGCATTAAGTTGTATTGCGATTTGTTCAAGGTCGAATGAACCGGTTGCTCCGTAAATCAAAGCGATACCGAACAGAAGGAATCCGCTAGCGAATGATCCCATCAGGAAATATTTAAATCCAGCTTCGTTACTTGAAATATCTTTTTTGCGCGACGCTGCCATCACATATAATGGAATAGAAAGAATTTCAATTCCTAAAAACAACATTACCATATTGGTGTAGGAGATCATCATCAACGCGCCGGTAAGTGCAAAGCACACTAAGGCGTAATGATCTACAGCCGATGTTTCTTCAGTGAAATAATCGTTCGCTAAAATAAACCAGAAGAAAGCGGTTGCAAGAATTACTGTGCTGAAAGGAAGAACATACCTGGAAAAATCCAGCATGTTTCCAAACTGTTCAATTTTTACCGGGTTGTTCCACTCATAGAAAATGGTAAGGAAATAAGCGGCCAGTACCCCAACAGGAACAGCGACAGCGAGCAGCTTGCGGAAT
>CBIHPU010000143.1:0-8060 GCA_966211935.1 uncultured bacterium
CTCGTTCTAAAAGCCCGGCAAACAGTAGGAAATAAAAGTAAAAACGTTTTACTGAGAGAAAATAATATTTTACTGCAGCTCAATCAACTTGTGGCCAATAAAGCTGGAAACATTATAGTAAAGCGAAAAAATCTGCTGACTCAGCTGCACCAGCTTTTGCCGGCGGGCACACAGCATATACTTGCTGAGGAGAATAAATTACTTACGCGGGTTAATCAGTCTGTAACATCTAAAAGCAAAAACATAATTTTCAACAACAGTAACGCGCTTACAAGAATGAGTTCGTCAGTTACATTACGCGCGCAACTTAATATAGAAAGAAGTAAAAATATTATCGAAAACGTAAAGAACAATTTAAAATTATTTGCCGGAAAACACGTTATAAAACAATTATCTGACCTCGAACATTTTTCATCTCTTATAAAAACAATGCATCCCGAAAACATTCTTAAAAAAGGATTTGCCGTTGTTAAAGTTGACGGAAAAATAGTGAAGGACGCGAAGAATATACAGGAAGGAAACGACCTGACATTGACATTAAGCGACGCGGAAATAAAAACCAAAGTAATTTCTAAAACAAAATTAAATGGAAAAGAATATGACTTATGAAAGCGCATACAACGAACTGAAAAAGATTGCGCAGGAAATTGAAAGTGAAAGTGTGAGTGTGGATGTGCTTGCTGAAAAGGTAAAACGCGCCAGCGAGCTCATCGCTTTCTGCCAGAAAAAACTTCGCTCAACTGAAGAGGAAGTAAATAATATTATCAAGCAAATGGAAAGAAAGGAAACGCCGGAAGGCTAACCTCTCACCTTTCAATTATTATTTTAGAAATGTATGTGGTTCCTGATCTGTCGGTTGCTTTCAGAACAAAAAATCCTCTTTCCAGCATACTTAAATTCACGGTATTCGTAATGTTACTGAGCGTGGTTTTCATCACCTCTTTTCCTGAAACGTCAAATATTTCAAGTTTTCCGCTAAAGGCATTTTGAAAAGTAATGTTAATGTTATGCGCCGCGGGATTCGGAAACACTTTCATTTCATAATTGCGTGTTTCTTCTTTTCCACCTAAAAACAAATTGTGACAGGACGGATAAGAATTGTTCGCGTACCATTGCTTCACTTTTTCAATATCACTTTTATTCTTTAAAAAAAGATCAGGATAAAAACCGGTGGAATCATAATAGGGCAAAGTTGTATCCCTGGTAAAAACATATGCGGTAACATAATGTATTGTATCACCCGGCATCATTCTGAAGGGACCACTGCCAACCATGTTATATCCACTGCTGACCCAATGCGGCTGTGTCACCTGGTAAGGAAAATCACGCGCCCAGAAATTCTTATTGTTACCGCCAATACATGCGTCATATACAACTTTTAAATGTGTCGAATCCCTAAAGTAAGAATGGAGATAGCCATAATAATCAGCATCCTCATAAAACCCGTCCAGGTTAGAACAAAAACTTAAGTCAACCATTGACATAAAATTAGTAAGCAGACACTTTTCTCCAGACTCATTGTACTGACCATTATTGTCATTGTCCAATGTATCCGCGTAAGGTGCAACGGGCCCATCCAGGAACACAAAACTTTGTAATGGCGGATTTGCTCCATAACCACTTACACCGAAAGCGTCCTGATCAAATTCGTCATCGTTATAGGTGAGCAAATAATTTTCTGCAACAATTGCTGTTGTTTTATCATCATAATTATTTCCAAGTTCAGACTGTTCCCAGAAACCAAAGTAGACGCTGTCATATTGATTTTGCGACCGGTTGATGATCGCGTAATCCTGAAATGTGGTATAATTAAGGGCCTTTAAACTATCAGCGACTATAGGACAGTTAAATGAATAATCTTCAAAATGCACTTCAATTCCCAATGGCAATCCGCCAAAAGACGCGTCGTGATTTGCGAGATTATCATTGTAAATTGTATATACAGATTCGTCGCCTTTAATTTTCGGATAATCTCCGCCAACCAGCGGATCGTAAATTCCATTGGCGTTTACGTCAATGAATGGCGCCAGCTTGCGCGAATAATTTCCATTTCCATGCGCTGGCCAGGTGAGTATGTCTTCAGGAACAGTGTACGATCCATTCTGAACATTGCCGGCAGCAAAAGCCTGCTGAAAAAAATAGATCATATCCTGGTTCACCTTCCATACACGATCAAATTCCCAAGCTGTTGCAGAATCGGCGATGACATTAATTGTATCAAGCGGACCCGGCCAGAAGTCGCCTTCCGACTGCCTGTACATTTGCACTGCCATGTGCAACTGATTCTGGTTGTCAAGACCACCCATCCAAAGACCGGATGCCATACTCGTGTTTGTTCCTGAACCTTTTGGCACTTCGTAGGAATGTGATGTGTAATTCCAGTGCTTATCTCCGCGATTACTGACGCCCGCCCTGACCTGGTTTATATCTAAATATTTAAAATTGTTCTCATTTATTCCATATGGCCCGAGTCCGAGTCCGTTGTACAAGGAATCATTAAGCAACAATAATTTTATCATATTAAATCCCGCTGCAAATACAAACGGCTTCATGAAAACGTCATTATATCCCACACGGGCGTAAGTAGTATTCATTAGAATTCCTGTATGATAAAAAGAATTTAAATTCTGTTCATGGAAATTATGAAGGCCGTTTGCATACCAATAAAGAAAATGATCCGGTTGCATTAAAGAAAGCTTTGAAATATTCATGGTTCCATTCACATTGGCACCCGGACCAACCAGATTATCAAAATTATCAAATCCATTTCCGTTAAACCTTAGTATCCCTTTTCCTGTAGTGGAAATCCAGACTGAATTTGCCATTTCAGTGATCGAAGAAACATAAATTGAATTGGAAGGAGCTGAAGTAAAGTTGTAATGAACAAAAGTTCCTGCAGCATCAAAATGCGTAAGCGAAAGATTATTCCCTATCCAGATATCGTTTGCATTCTCAGCATAAACACTCCAAACAGTGTCACTGTTCATCGCGCTGTTTGCTTTATTGAAATTTGTAAACGTACTTCCATCAAATTTCGAGAGCCCGCTGAATGTTCCGATCCACACATTACTCCCTTCGAAAGACAGTGCCGTGATCCGGTTGCCAGCAATAGAGGAGTTTGTGGTGTTGAAAGTTATCCAGTTACTTCCGTCAAACTTTTGAAGTCCGTTAGAAGAACCGATCCACACATTTCCTGAGGCATCTATTTCAAGACAATAATTTTTATTGCTCGTTATTGCAGAATTAGGGCTTTGATAGGTTGCCCAGGTACTTCCGTCAAATTTTAAAACGTCATTGTAAGAGCCGCTACTGCAACTATAGGCAAGCCAATAATTACCCGCAGCATCAACCGCAACATTGGTCGCAGAAGTAACGCTGGCGGCGGGAGAATAACTGTAAACGCTGAATCCGTTTTGCGAGTAAGCGCACGAACAGAATATCAATATCGCGCTTATCGATTTGATTAATGAATGAACCATAAAAGAAATGATTTAATTCAGGCAGGGAGTATATGCAAATTAGCGAATTATTCCAATAAAACAAAACCATGAAATAAGTCAGATTACCATTTCAATCATTTCGTACTTTTGCCGCATGAGTAAAAGTGTAAACATAATTGGAGCAGGTCTGGTAGGCTCATTGCTATCAATTTATTTGTCTAGACGCAAATACAACGTAACCATTTACGAACGTAGACCTGATATGCGTAAACAAACTATGTCCGCAGGAAAATCCATTAACCTCGCGTTAAGTGACAGAGGATGGAAAGGACTGGAAGGAGTTGGCATTGCAGATGAAGTGCGCAAGATCGCCATTCCAATGTATGGAAGATATATTCATAACCGTGACGGATCAACAGCGTTTCAGCCATACGGAAAAAAAGATCAGGCAATCAACTCAGTTTCGCGCGCGGAGATTAACATGAAACTCATGGATCTTGCAGAGCAGGAAGCCGGAGCAAAAATTTTCTTTGAAGAACGACTTACTAATATAGATCGCGCCTCACTTGAAATCAGCCTTGAAAACGAAAAGACAAAAAAAATCAGCAAAGCAAAGAGCGATCTACTTTTCGGAGCAGACGGCGCTTTTTCAGCGACGCGTTTGAACCTGCAGCTGACCTCAGATCGTTTTGAATACCAGCAGCATTATATTTCCGCGGGATATAAAGAACTAATTATTCCTCCTGGAGAAGGTGGCAAGTTCATGATTGAAAAAAACGCTTTACATATCTGGCCGCGCGGAAGTTTTATGATGATAGCGCTTCCAAATCTGGATGGCAATTTTACGTGCACGCTGTTTCTTCCATTTGAAGGAGAAAAATCTTTTGAAAAACTGAAGACAAAAGAAGATGTGAAGAAATTTTTTGAAGAAGAATTCCCTGACGCGGTTCCACTCATGCCAACATTAGTAGAAGATTTCTTCAGGAATCCAACGTCTTCGCTGGTAACCGTAAAATGTTATCCCTGGACCTTCGACAATAAGATCGCATTAATTGGAGATGCAGCGCACGCAATTGTTCCTTTCTTCGGACAGGGAATGAATGCTGGATTTGAAGACTGCGTGGTGCTGAATTCACTTATAGACAAACACAAAGAAGAGTGGACAAAGATCTTTCCTGAATATCAATATTTGAGAAAACCTGATGGAGATGCAATCGCGGATCTTGCAATAGGAAATTTTGTGGAGATGCGCGACAAAACAGCAGATCCAAAATTTTTACTTCAGAAAAAAATTGAAGCGCGTTTTTCAGAAAAGCATCCCGATAAATGGATCCCGCTTTACAGCATGGTTACCTACAGTCCGCACATTCGTTACAGCACAGCGCTTAAAGCAGGAGAAAAGCAGGAAGCACTAATGAAGCAGATAATGGCAATGCCAGACATCGAAAAAAAATGGGATAGTGATGAAGTTGAAAGCAAAATGCTTCAGCTGGTGAAATAGCTCATTACAATCTGTTGAATATACTTCAGTGAATTTTATATTTTTGACAAAAAAACAGAGATGCTTACTCCAAACTTTCTTCTTGCACTTGCAGCGGCGTTGATTCCGCTTTTCGTAGGTTTCATTTGGTATCATCCAAAAGTTTTCGGAACTGCGTGGCTTAAAATAACAGCGCTTTCAGGAGACAAAATGAGCGGAGCCTCCATGGTAAAGATCTTTACGCTTACCTATGTTCTGGGCTACATGATCACTTTGGTGATGGCAAATTTTACAATCCACCAATTTGGATTTCAAAGCATGCTTGTTGGACGCGGAGGAATGTCGGAAGAAGCTAAAACTTTGTTCAATGAGGTAATGGCGCAATACGGAGGAAATTACAGAACATTCGGGCACGGTGCATTACATGGCACTATTGCAGGATTATTTTTTGCGACACCGGTTCTTGCGATCAACGGCATGTTTGAAAGAAGAGGATTTAAATACGTTGCAATTAACGGCGGATATTGGATCCTTACTCTTGCGCTTGTTGGTGGTGTGATGTGCGCGTATAATTAGAAACACCTGAATGACATTATCGCTCAGTTGCAGCCGCGAAAAATATTTTTCAGCGGAATTCTTATCATTTGCATTTTATTAGTATTGAATTTATTTGGAGCAATCTGTGATAAGGTTAAAAATCTTTCATTAAAAATCAGACAAAAAGTATGACGCATTTTGTGTGATTTTATAAAAAACGAAATCATTCATAGATGTCGTATTCGTACACCTCAATCCGTCCAGAACCGGGTTCTATTGACATTAATAACAACCCATTTGAGTAAAAGTACTGGCGATAACTGATCTGTCTTTTTTCCACATCCGAATAATGAGTCACCTGCTTAAATGACTTCGTTGACCGCACAGTAGAAATTCCACTGATACGGTATTTTTTTAAAGGAGAAACTTTGATTGAGATAGTATCTGTAAATTCATAAAACGAAACTTTTTCCGGAATTTCTTCAGGGTCTGCGATTGGCTGATTTTCCTTTTCCCCTTTTGGTAATGAAGTAATCAACTTACCATTATGAAATTCTTTATAGGAAGAAACTTCTCCGTTTACATATTGTGTGACATATCTTACCTCATCCCATTTTCCATCGATTTTAATCCGCCTGGTCTTATCTGAAATATCCTTTGAGTTAAATTCCCTGATATAAGATATTGTATCGCCCTCATTAAAACTGAAAAATTCCGATTCAATTTCATCTTTACTTTGTGGATTTAAACGGAAGATCCTGTACTCATGTTTTGGCAACCATATCTCTTCAGTTCTTCTTATAAGCTCACGTTTTTTATTATAAGTGAATACCGATTTGTCAGACAGAACTGAAATGCCATTTTTCTTTACACTTGAACCGGCTACAACAAACTCACTACTGTCCGCCGACCATGTACATTCCTGCTTAATATATTCATTGTTGTTGTCAGGATTGTCATAGTAGCGAGCCTGATACACTTTTCCATTTCGATCTGTAAAAAAATCGCGGTCCAATTTCCTTTTACCAGACGCAGTATCCGCAGTCAATATCTTAACGCGCTTAATTTTATTGCGGGAAATCAGCTTACTGTCCATCTGAATATCCGACTGACAGTCCTGCGCGGCAAGCAAACTGCAAGACAGAATAAAAATAAACTGCAATAATAATTGTCGGTGGGGCATTTGGCTTCCGGATAAAGTCAGAATAATAAAGTTCAGCAAAATAATTAAGGAATCCGCTTTTTCATAATGAAAATCACTTTGATCATTTTGATAATTATTTAATGACATCCCGGGCGGGTATAAAAAACACAATCAGGTTTTCAATGAATTACACCGGAAACGAAGAGAAATTCATATGGCCCGCTTTGTGCTTTAACACATCCGCTAACTAAAACCATGAGCAATGAAAACTGAGATTTTTAAACTGGCAATGTGGGTACTGATTGCGGTACTTGCATTTTCGTCTTGCAAAAAGGAAGGGCCGGCAGCAAAGGTTCAATATAATGTTCGCATGACAGATGCCCCTGGCCCGTATTCTGAAGTCAATATTGATCTGCAGGCGGTAGAAATTACAGGCGCGGGAAATCACGCGGTAATGATGAATGTAAATCCCGGCATCTATAACCTGCTTGATTTTGCCAACGGCGTGGATACGCTTATTGCCACAGGGCAGCTGGAGGTTGGAAAAGTTTCTCAGATTAGATTAATTCTCGGCCCGAATAACTCGGTGAAAGTAAATGGAACGTTATATCCATTGAGTACACCTTCGGCGCAGCAATCAGGTTTAAAACTGCAGGTGCACCAGGAATTGCAGGAAGGTGTAACATATAATGTGTTACTGGACTTTGATGCAAACCAATCTGTTGTAGAAGAAGGAAATGGAAAATATTCTTTGAAGCCGGTGATCCGTACTGTGCAAACAGCAATGAGCGGAGCTATAAAAGGTAAGATCTCCGCAGCAGTGGCGGCATCAGTTACGGCGACTTCATCAGGTGGAGTTTCCTATTCAACAACGGTAAACGCGCAGGGAGAATTTCTCGTACAGGGGCTGCCGCCCGGTACGTACAGTTTGAATATTCTTCCTGTTGCACCATACACGCAGGCAAACCTGAGTAATATTTCAGTTACGGTAGGAACAACAACCGACGTTGGAATTCTTACGATCTAAGATTAACGTCCTGGCGAATAATAATCCCGCGTTTTCTGCGGGATTATTTTTTTTAATTTCATTCAGAGATCGGACAATATTTACCATTGGCCAGATTGGGTATTTTTACTTAGGAACGCCGCGTGTTTTTGTGAGTACATTAGTTGTACGGAGAATGAATCATGCAGTCGCAAGCCATCGTAAAATCGTCTTTTTTTAATCTCTACCAACTGCTTGAAAAGTATAGTTTGAGCTACGCGTACAGTGGCGTTTTTACAGAAGCGCTTACCCGCCGCATACTGATGCTTGCTGAGCAAAACATGAATGACGTGGGAGAAGATGGACGCATGCGCAAGCGTGTTTACTTTGTCATTGTTGAATCGCTGCAAAATATTACGAGGCACCAGAGCACCAATTGCGACCGGAAAGACTCTTACGGATTTTTTTCATTGC
>CBIHPU010000144.1:0-8023 GCA_966211935.1 uncultured bacterium
CGAAATTCAATATCTGAACGACCGTCCGATAAAAATTGAAATTTTTAAAGGCAGCGACTCGAACGATGACAAGAAAACAGCAATTTATTCTTATACGTATACTGAGAAGGGAGCGCTTCTTTATGGTGACCATTGGTATCCGGGAGTGAGCAACGATTCTTACATTTTTGAATTCGACAAAGAGCACAGGTTGCGGGAAATAACATACAACATTTTTGTTGGTGAACAGAAAACAAAAGTTCCTGGAAAAACAAAATCTTACCGCTTCGAATACGAAGGAGATATGCTGAAACGCATTAATTATTTCATGCAGGCTCCTGATTATAATCAAAGCGGAACTTTTGATTTTACTTATGAATTTTATCAACCTAGTTAAAAAATAATATGAATAAAATTGATTTTGAAAAATACGGATTCACAGTGACCGAGAGATTTCTGCAATATGTAAAGATCGACACGCAGAGCGATCCTGAATCTACAACTGTCCCGAGTACAGACAAACAGAAGAACCTTAGCCGTGTTTTGGTCACTGAACTGAAAGCAATGGGGATAACCGACGCTGAACTGGACGAATACGGATATGTTTACGCGACGATTCCATCCAACACGGACAAGAAAGTTCCGGTGATCTGTTTTTGTTCGCATGTGGATACTTCACCTGACTGCACGGGAGAAAATGTGAATCCTCAGACCTGGAAAAATTACCAGGGTGGCGATATTGCATTACCAAACGATAAGTCGCAGGTCATAAAATTTTCGGAGCATCCTTCCCTTAAAGAGCAAATTGGTAACGACATTATTACAACTGACGGAACAACTTTGCTGGGCGCCGACAATAAAGCGGGTGTTGCGGAAATAATGGATGCCGCTAATTTTCTGATGAAACATCCCGAAATTAAACACGGAAAGATTCGTATACTTTTTACGCCCGACGAAGAAATTGGAAGGGGAGTGGACAAGTGTGATATGAAAAAACTTGCCGCGGATTTTGGATACACTATAGACGGAGAAGAGCTTGGCCATATTGAAAATGAAACTTTTTCCGCTGATGGCGTGACGATTTCAATCAAAGGATTTCCTACTCATCCTGGTTTTGCAAAGAATAAAATGGAGAATGCAATTAAGATCGCTTCTGAAATTATCGCCGCATTGCCGAAAAGTAAAACTCCTGAAACTACAGAGAAGAAAGAGCCGTTCATGCATCCCGTTTCAGTAAGCGGAATACTTGACGAAGCGAAAATAAAATTTATCATCCGCGCGTTTTCAACTCAGGGTTTAATTGATCTTGAGAACGAATTGAAAAAAATTACTGAAGATGTTCTGAAGAAATATCCGAAGTCTTCTTTTGAATTTGTTGTGCAGGAACAATATCGCAACATGAAAGATGTGCTTGATAAACATCCGCAGGTTGTTGATTATGCGCTCGAGGCAATTAAGCGCAGCGGAGTAACTCCTCACTTATCCAGCATACGCGGGGGCACTGATGGCTCACGTTTATCATTTATGGGTTTGCCATGCCCAAATATTTTTGCAGGTGAGCATGCTTTTCACAGCAAACAGGAATGGGTAAGCGTGCAGGATATGCAGAAGGCGGTTAAAACTATTGTAAATCTTGCCGCAGTGTGGGAAGAAAAAAGCTGATCACTGATTTTTCTTCTCAATATTGTTATAATTAAATTATATATAAAATGGAATCACAGGAACAGAATATTTCATTTTCTGAGGAGTCGACCGACTTTCTGAAATCTTATTTGAACAATGCCTCACCAACGGGGTTTGAATGGAAAGGGCAGAGAATGTGGATGGATTACATTCGTCCGCACGTGGATAATATTTTCACGGATATTTACGGTACCGCGGTGGCTGTAATAAATCCTGACGCTCCCTTTAAGGTTGTGATCGAGGCGCACGCAGATGAAATTTCCTGGTTCGTTCATTACATCACCAAAGAAGGATTTATTTATTTGCGCAAGAACGGAGGTTCGGATCACCAGATAGCTCCAAGCAAACGCGTGAACATTCACACGGAGAAGGGAATCGTAAAGGCTGTTTTCGGTTGGCCCGCCATTCATGTGCGCGATGCGTTCAAAGAAGATCCTCCCTCATTGAAAAATATTTTTCTCGATTGCGGATGTGAAAGTGATAAGGAAGTGGCTGAAATGGGAATTCATGTTGGATGTGTAGTTACCTACGAAGATGAATTGATAGAATTAAATGGTCGTTTTTTGTGTGGACGCGCACTTGATAACCGCATTGGTGGTTTTATGATTGCTGAGGTGGCGAAGTTGCTCAAGTCGAATAACGTGAAATTGCCTTATGGTTTATATATAGTGAATTCTGTTCAGGAGGAAGTTGGATTGCGTGGAGCTGAAATGATAGCGCACAAAATAAAACCGGATATTGCCATTATTACTGATGTTTGTCACGACACACAATCTCCAATGATGAACAAAGTTAACAGCGGCGATCTGAGTTGCGGAAAAGGTCCTGTATTAACGTACGGACCTGCTGTGCAGAACAAATTGTTGAATCTTGTGATTGACACCGCACAACAGAGTGACATAAAATTTCAGCGTCAGGCAGCATCACGCGCAACCGGAACGGATACGGATGCTTTTGCCTATTCAAACGCTGGCGTCGCCTCTGTGCTCATCTCTCTCCCGCTTCGTTACATGCACACAACTGTTGAGACCGTGCATAAAGCGGATGTACAAAATGTGATCAGGCTTATTTTTGAAACATTGAAGAAAATAGAAAACAATCACAACTTGAGTTATTTCGATTGAGATTTTCACTCTGAAAAGAGTGTGACAATAAAAAAAATAGCGGACGTCACTCTTTTATGCCTATTGAATTTTTTTTGGACTCTGTCGTTAATCAGGCTGGAAGAATAATTTTGAAATTTTAACGCATTCTTCTTTTCCTTATTTTTCACTCGGATTAGTGGTATTCAAAATCCTGTCAATTGATTTTTTTATCCGGCATTTTCCACTATTTTCGTACGATTAGAATGATCTTTTACGATGGCAATTTTAGGAAGTATAGTCAAAAAAACGATTGAGGTTGGAGCCAGGATACCGAAACGGAATTTAACTCCGTATCGCCAGCAGGTTAAGACATTGAAAAAATTGCTGACGAAGGCAAAGTATACCGCGTTTGGCGAACATTATAAGTTCTCACAGATACTTCAGAATAAAAATCCTATCGACGCGTTCCGTAGTACTGTTCCCGCTCATGATTATCAAAGCATGTTCAAGAACTGGTGGTACCGTGCCTTGAACGGAGAGCCATATGTTGCCTGGCCGGGACATATTAAATATTTCGCTTTAAGTTCAGGAACTTCTGAAGCATCCAGCAAGCACATTCCTGTTACACGGGACACTATAAAGCAGATCCGTAAAATAACAGCACGGCAAATTATGGGTATAACCCAATTCGATATTCCAAAAGAAGTTTTTGAAACGCGCATCCTGATGATCGGCGGAAGCACGCACCTCAATTATAACGGAACTTATTTTGAAGGAGATCTGAGTGGAATTACAACGGGCACTTCTCCATTCTGGTTCCAGCGTTTTCAAAAACCGGACAGAAAAATAAATCGTCACCGCGACTGGAACTCTAAACTGGAAGAAATTACACGAAACGCAAAAGACTGGAACATTGGAATAATTTGCGGAGTTCCGGCGTGGATACAGATACTGTTTGAAAAGATCATCGATCATTACAAAGTAAAAACCATCCATGATATCTGGCCAAATCTTACAATATATGTTCATGGTGGAGTAGCTATAGCTCCTTACAAAAACAGCCTCGCGCAACTCACCGGCAAGCCACTGATCTATGTGGATACTTATCTTGCTTCCGAGGGATTTATCGCCTACCAGGATAAAGCAACACCTGATGGCAGTATGAAGTTGAATACCGATGTTGGAATATTTATGGAATTTATTCCGTTCAATGAAAATAATTTCGACGCGGATGGTAATATGAAATCAAATCCGGAGACGCTTTGTCTTGATGCAGTTGAGGCTGGAAAAGAATATGCAATACTGATAACTACGTGCTCAGGCGCCTGGCGTTATCTGATAGGCGATACTGTAAAGTTCACTGACATAAATGATATGCGCGTGATTATTACGGGAAGAACAAAGCATTTTTTAAGTCTGTGTGGCGAGCATTTATCGGTAGATAATATGAATCGCGCGTGCAGTGAAACAGCAAGTGAAATGGGCGTCAATGTCACTGAATATACGGTGACGGGTATTCCATACAAAGGGCTGTTCGCGCACAAATGGTATATTGGTGCGGATCGTGCGGTTGACGCGCAAACTTTTAAAGAGAAGCTTGATGAACGATTAAAAAATCTGAATGATGATTACCGGGTTGAACGTCTCGCTGCATTGAAAGAAGTTTTTGTAGAAGTTTTACCGAATGATATTTTTATCCAGTTCATGGAAAAGATCGGAAGATTGGGTTCATCAAATAAATTCCCGCGGGTGTTGAAGGGTAAGAGACTGGAAGAATGGCAGGAGTTTCTTAAATCGAAAGGATACGGCGGTTAAGGCCAATTTTTGCCATTTATGTTTACACTTATTTACCAGGGATTTATTATTGTTTTGCTTCTTGCGTTCTCATTCGGCCCTGCGTTCTTTGGCCTGATCAATACCAGCATCAAGTATGGTTTTCGAGCCGGCGCCGCGCTGGCTGTTGGAGTTTTTCTAAGCGATCTTGTTCTCGCAATCGGTATTTGCCTGTTAATTAATTTCGGAGCGGAAGGATTTTTACACGATCCGAAAAATCAGTCTTTCGTTGGAATTCTTGGCGGTGTTATACTTGTTGTTTTCGGAACTCTTTATCTGCTGAAAAAAGAAGAATTAAAAACAGAAACTGAAATAAAAAACGTCAAACCAAATCCTCTCTGGCTCTCAACAAAAGGTTTTTTTCTGAATATGTTTAATCCTATCGTGTGGCCCTTGTGGTTAGGAAACGTTACTGCAGTAGGAAAATCCCTCGATTATGAACTGAACAAAATGATTTTCTTCTTCAGTTGTGTATTGATTGGCGTGTTGTCCGCTGATATATTAAAAGTCTTCGTCGCTTACAAGATCAAAAAATACATTACGATCAGACTGATCAGAATCGTAAACTGGATCACGGGAGGCTCCCTTCTTGGCATAGGAATTTATCTTATTTATAAATATTTCTTTCTCTGATTATGGCGGGCATAGATTTTACCAAATTTGCGAATACGCTGGAGAATCATATGTCATTTCCAGGTGTATACATGTTCAAATTCATAATTAAATGCGATAACAGAAAAATCGCCTTGATCCGCAATGTTTTTGGAGAGGATGCGGAAGTTCACACTAAAGAATCTTCAGGTGGTAAATACATCAGCATTACGGCTACACAGGTTGTAATGAGCGTTGAGGAAATTATCGGAATATATAAGAAAGTTGAGCAGTTTGAAGGTGTAATCTGGTTATGATAACTATCAGCAATAAATATATAACTGCAACGGTCAGTCCGCACGGAGCGGAATTACAAAGCGTTATTTCCAATGAAAAAAAAATTGAATATCTCTGGAATGGCGACAGAAAAGTCTGGCCAAGGCATGCGCCCGTTCTTTTTCCTGTTGTTGGCAAACTGCAGAATGATACGCTGATCCACGGTGGAAAAAAATATGTCATGCCCCGTCACGGTTTTGCGCGTGATAGTGAATTTACGGTCATTCATCAGGACAAAGAGACAGTGGAATTTGAACTGTGCGCCGATGAGAAAACTTTGTCAACTTATCCTTTTCATTTTTCGCTTCGAATCAAATATTCCCTCGAGAACAATGCGCTTCATACTGATTATCTTGTGTTCAATCCTTCAAATGAAAACTTGTTGTATGCACTCGGCGCCCATCCTGGTTTTCAATTGAATCTTGGTGGTTGCATCGGTATGAATAATTATTACCTGGAATTTGAGAAGGAAGAAGATACACTGAGGTATTTTATAAAGGACGGATTAATTTCTGGACAGACCGAAGCTTTTACAACAACAGACAGAAAAATTCAGCTTGATAAATCGAAGTTTCAGAATGACGCTTTGGTCATGAAGTCTTTCAAATCATCTTCTGTTAGTCTGCTCAATAAAAAAAATGATTACGGAGTAAAAGTTGGGTGGAGCAGGGATTTTTCTTATCTCGGATTGTGGTCAGTTTCCGGAAATGAAGATTTTTTCTGCATCGAACCCTGGGCAGGCATCGCTGATTCAATTAACTTCAATAATGAATTTCAGTTTAAGGAAGGAATAAGAAAACTGGAACCTTTCGCTTCTGAAAATTTCAAACTTAGTTTTACTTTTTTCTAAATTATTTTTTCCGTTTTTTTCTTGATTTGTAAGCCGCGGAAACCTGGCTGTATAAGTCGTATCCTTCTGTATTCAGGATAAATTCGTCAGTTATTTCCGGGCACATGATCCGGTATTGTTCCAACGTTATATTCTCATCATCCAATAATTTTCTTAGAATATCAGTATTCAGTCTTTTTTCAATTTCTTCTTTGCGAAGCAGTTCGGTAAAAATCGCTTCCAGCTTTTGCATTTCTCGTCCTTTTTTACTGAAGTTTTGCCAGATAGCTGTTATTGGACTTTCAATTACATTCACGTTTTGCACTTTGGTACGATTAATAACCCGCTCCATGTATTCCCTTTCATTTGGTTTTATCTTGAACTTATTTACATAAACTGTGGAAAGTTCATAGACTTTTCTAGCAAGATGGAATTTTTTAAATGCTTTTACTGAATCATTTTCATTTGTCAGTGTGTTTACCGCAACTTTCATTTTTTCAAAACCAACGCTCGCAAACTGCAGTGTGTCGTTTTCGGAAGCGCTGATCACGAAGCGTCCCTGCATGTCAGTGATCACACCATTGTGAGTGCTCAGATTAATTACGTATGCAAAAGGAATGGCTACGCTTGTATCTGATTCATACAATGAACCTTTAACCTGGTAAATCCTTTGCGCCGAACCAATATTCGAAATCAGGAAAGAGGCGAGAAAAAAAAATATGTAAAATCTGCCGTTCAAGAGCTGAAAATTGTATTGGTAAAGATAAAGTTTGTAGATTGAAATTTATCCACAAACCGTTAATAAATTAACGAATCTTAGGCAGCACTTATTGTCTGGAAAAGCGCTATAATGTTATTTTTGTTATTCCTATTTTTAGAAAAAGGATTCCGGTCTCATGGAGAATTTTATTGTTACAGCGCGGAAATACCGGCCACAGACTTTCAGGACTGTGGTTGGGCAGCAGCACATTACGAATACGCTGAAAAACGCGATTCTGAACCGCCAGCTTGCCCAGGCCTTTTTGTTTTGCGGACCTCGTGGCGTTGGGAAAACAACCTGCGCGCGTATTCTCGCTAAAACCATTAACTGCTTTAACGTTACAGCTGAGGGGGAAGCCTGCGATCAGTGCGAATCCTGCCAGTCATTCAACAGTGGGCAGTCGTTGAATGTTTACGAGCTTGACGCAGCGTCGAACAACTCCGTTGATGATATTCGCCAGCTGGTGGAGCAGGTGAGGTTCGCGCCCCAACTGGGAACGCATAAGGTGTACATCATTGACGAGGTACACATGCTTAGTACTGCGGCTTTCAACGCTTTTCTGAAAACACTTGAGGAGCCGCCCGCGCATGCTATTTTTATTCTCGCGACAACAGAGAAACACAAAATTATTCCCACCATTCTTTCCCGTTGCCAGATCTTTGATTTTAATCGTATTCGCATTGATGATATCAGCAGCCACCTTGCATGGATCGCGAAAACGGAGAATATTCAATCGGAAGAAGAAGCATTAAGATTAATTGCTCAGAAAGCAGACGGAGGTTTGCGCGACGCGTGTTCCATGTTTGATCAGATGGTGAGCTTTTCCGGTAGCAATCTTTCCTACAAAGCTGTTGCGGAAAATTTGCACGTGCTGGATTATGATTATTATTTCAAATATATCAAGGCGGATGAACAAGATGCATTTGA
>CBIHPU010000145.1:0-7982 GCA_966211935.1 uncultured bacterium
CTGATAGACTTTTTACTTTCCTTGTTTCAAAACTAAAATTCCTAATCATCGGTCTGCAAAATGTTTTAAGTAAATTTGCCCCGTGTTTACAGATGTATTAAATATACCGGAGATAAGAGTGGTGGCCGCCTGCGCTAATGAATTGGGGCAGGAGTGTTATGTTATTGGCGGATTTGTTCGTGATTTCTTTTTGCAAAGACCGAATAAGGATATTGACATAGTTGTAATTGGCAGTGGAATTAATCTTGCAACCAAAGTAAAGGAGAAACTTGGTAAAAAGGCGCATCTTTCTGTTTTTAAAAATTTTGGTACGGCACAGATAAAGCTCGACAATCTTGAACTTGAGTTTGTGGGCGCGAGAAGGGAATCTTACAGTCGTGATTCAAGGAAACCAATTGTTGAAGACGGAACATTGCAGGATGATCAAAACCGCCGTGATTTTACCATCAACGCCATGGCAATAGGCCTTTCGGGTGATGTGTATGGAAAATTACTTGATCCTTTTGATGGGATGAAGGATCTTGAAAATAAAGTTATCCGCACTCCGCTTCAACCTGATATTACCTACAGTGATGATCCGCTTCGCATGATGCGCGCAATCCGTTTTGCTACGCAGCTTGGATTTACAATTGAAGAGGATTCTTTTAACGCATTAAAGAAAAACAAGGAGCGCATTAAAATTGTTTCACGCGAAAGGATTGCCGACGAACTGAACAAAATTATCCTCGCTAAAAAACCTTCAGTTGGCTTTAATCTACTTTTTGAAACAGAGTTGCTGCATATTATTTTCCCCCACATGGTTAAGCTGCACGGTGTTGAATTTGTTGGCAGTAAAGGACATAAAGATAATTTTTACCATACGCTTCAGGTGTTGGATAATATTTGTAAAAACACCAATGATTTGTGGTTGCGCTGGGCAGCAATTTTGCATGATATAGCTAAACCAGCAACGAAGCGTTTTGAACCCGAGCACGGCTGGACTTTTCACGGACACGAAGACAGAGGAGCAAGAATGGTTCCTTCAATTTTTGCGGAACTAAAACTTCCGCAGAATGAAAAAATGAAATACGTTCAGAAATTGGTTCTTTTACATTTGCGTCCAATTGTTCTTGCTAAAACTGAAGTGACGGATTCCGCTGTAAGAAGATTATTGTTTGAAGCGGGAGATGATATTGATGATCTGATGACTTTGTGCGAAGCTGATATAACGACCAAAAATTCCGGAAAGCTGCAGCGATATCTAAAGAATTTTGAGATTGTACGGGAGAAGCTGAAGGAAATTGAAGAAAAAGACAAGGTAAGAAACTGGCAACCTCCGGTAACGGGTGAAGATATTATGAAGGCATTTAATTTGAAACCCGGCAAGGAAGTTGGAATTATTAAAACCGCCATTCGTGAGGCAATATTGGATGGAATAATTAAAAACGATTACCACGAGGCGCACCGCTTTATGCTTGAAAAAGGAAAAGAATTAAATCTTACGCCGGTTGACATTCAATCCTGAAGATTTAATATCAATTTAAAAAGAATAAATAAATGGATTTTCTTTCTAAGCAAATTGAAGAATATGCTCTTCGGTATTCTAAACCGGAAGACAGCGCGCGGAGTGAATTATCTCGCGAAACGCATTTGAAAGTGATGATGCCGCGAATGCTGAGCGGGCATATGCAGGGGGAATTCCTGATGATGATCTCCTATATGATGCGTCCAGCCAGAATTCTGGAAGTTGGCACATTTACCGGTTATTCTGCAATTTGCCTCGCGCGTGGTTTGCAGGAAGGCGGTTTGCTCACTACAATTGACAACAATGAAGAAATCGAACCGATTGCCACTAAATATTTTCGCGAATCAAAAATGGATCATCGTATTGAGTTCATGAAGGGAGATGCAATGAAGATTATTCCTGAGTTGAACGGTTCGTTTGACCTGGTTTATATTGACGCGGACAAAAAGAATTACGCGAATTATTATGATATGATCTTTGATAAAGTCACGCCGGGTGGATATATTCTCGCTGATAATGTGCTCTGGAGCGGAAAAGTGCTGGAAAGTGAATCAAAAATGGATGCGGATACGCGGGCGATTCATGATTACAATAAAAAAGTGTATGCTGATGAGCGTGTTCAGAATTATATTTTGCCGATTCGCGATGGTGTAATGGTCGCGAGAAAGAAACCTTAATGCGGAAAACTCAGTTCTGATCTTTAGCTGAAAAGTTTTTTTGAAAGTAATTCGTAGCAGCTTCCGGAAAATAAATGTTTCTGAGGTAACCGTTGAAACATTCTATCCGCGGCATTGATTCGTTGGTTGTAAGTATCACAAGATTCCCATCCTCATTAATTACTTTTTTGATTCTGCAGCTTGCCTTTTCAGCATTATCTGTATAAATTCTAATGTAACGTTTTTCAATTATCAGTGAATGTCTTTTTCCTTCAGTGAAAGAATCTTTGGTGCCCCAGCCTGGATATTTCTGGTCTATTGAGTGGGTCCATTCATACAGTCCCATTGCCGGGCTGTGATCAACAGATTTGTTATTGTTTAAGAAAGAAAATGAAAGTGGCAAAAATGAAAACATACCCCTCCGTCGCTTAGTGGATCATACTAAAGCTAAACCGATTTTAATAAGGGAAATAACGTAGTTATTATAGCGGTTCTTTTTTTTTACAAGTGGTCAGTTCCGTTAGCAAGGTAACTGTGGTGATCACCATCTATTTGTCGTCTAAAGATTATCATACCACTCCCTCGTTCTTGGAAGTTTAATGTCTCTCAGCATTGAAGTTTTAAGGTTGATTGAAATGCTGTAACGTTTTCTGAAACCGAATGGCACCCAGTCAAAACGCGCTTCCCAGCAACGAAGATCGCGGTAAATGTTTAATGACGTATAACTGATATTCTTATTTACAAAATCATAACCGCTGGTAAATCCTACTCTCCATTTACTGGTTACAAAAAAATCTCCACTCATATTAAGCGTTTGATTAACGGTTTCTTTTTTCTGGACCAATGCGTAATTCAAATTATAGTAAACGTTTATTGTCCAGGGGAGATTCGGATTGGGAGCAGTGGAAGCTGTATTTTCCACCGGATTCGTTAACTGCGGATTGGTTTTTACTGAAGAAAATGTCTGGCTGCTGAAGACCGTATTTACAGCAATGTTTCCCGATGTAAATCGCGCCAGCCTCCCATCAACACTGTATTGATAAACTGTACTGTCACCGCCCAGTGAAGTTGCTGCGTACGGATTAAAAATTCCACGCATCAGCAGATCAATGTTTTTCCAGATTTTGGTTCTTCCGCTTATATCAAGATTGCTCATGTTTCTTTCCTTCGCCATAAAATCGTAATAACCATTTACTGTAAGATTTTGCAGCAATACAATTTTTTTATCTGCATAACCCGTATCTGTTTTTGTCCTCACTTTTGCCTCTACGTTGTTGTTGAGGTTAAATGCCAGCATTCCGCTGCGCGCGCCTGAGGGATAACCGTAGATTCCACGCTCAAAAACTGTGTATTCCCGCATTTGTCCCGTTGCGCTGCTTTGAACTTCACGGTAAAAATCGAGTTCCGGCACCGTCATATCAGGTCTGTATGTAAAGGAAACCGCCGGAATGAGCGTGTGCCTGATCTGCTTTATTTTTTTCCCCCTGAATAAATAATTACCGAAAACTTTTGTTGTTAACGATCCGGAAAAATTTACATCGAAAGCCGTTTTAAAATCGCGTATGGTATCGGCAACAGCAGCATTCAAGGTGGTATCATAAGTGTAATTCACATAATCAAAATAGTTCCATGCGTTAAGGTTCATGGATGGTGTAAAGGTGACAAACTTAAATAAGTTAATGTTGGTGTTTACGGGAAGATTGTGATGGACTCCTGACTGGATCAGATCCGTTGAGCTTGCATCGAAGAATAACGAATCGGGTCTGCGTAATATCGCTTTTGTTTCGCCAAGATAACTCATACCGATTTTGTCTATCCAGGTTTGTTTTGATCTTTCTTCATTTCGGAAAGGGAAAAAACGGTTCACGTTAAACGTTACTTCCGGTAAAATTACCTCTACGGTTTTTGTTTGTGTGTTTTGACTGTGGCGGGCGTTTAAGTTTAATGACCCGATATCAAAAGTTTTTGAGTAACTGATATTGGAAGCAAATGTATTCGTCAGATACTGTCCTGTATTCTGCGCGTTGTATTGGTTAAAGGAATTTGATCCCGCGTTTACAACGGCTGAGAATCTTGTACCCGGACGCGCCTTAGGATCCTGTATGTGCTGCCAGCGCACAAAAAAGTCTT
Organism: uncultured bacterium; assembly: GCA_966211935.1. GTDB lineage: Bacteria > Bacteroidota > Bacteroidia > B-17B0 > Aurantibacillaceae > AM-1111. The sequence continues at coordinate 4,291 of CBIHPU010000145.1, forward strand.
GTCGCCGCTGAAAATAATTCGGATTAGGAAAAGGAATTTCTCTTTCTCCGGTATTGAAAATCGAATATCCAACATTAAATGCCCCTGTAAATTTGTAACGCACGTTGTAATTCACAAAATTCTTCAGCGCCCAGCTTCCGTAAGAATAGATATCGCCTCTTATTTGCATATCCATTTTGGGTCCCATCGGAAGATAAAATCCTCCGTCTTTTAAGAAAAAACCGAGATTAGGAGATTCTCCGTAGGTAGGAATTATAACTCCGCTCTTGCTCCGCTTTTTGGTATTGGGAAAATAACCAAATGGTAATGCTACAGGCGTGGGCACACCAGCTATTTCAAGATACATGGGGCCGGTGACAATTTTATCATCCGGAATGACTTTAGCTTTTGTAGCCCTGAAAATTGTTTTTGAGTTCTCGAATTCGCAGGGAATACAGGCCAGGTTTTTAAAAAACATCACATCATTGCTGTCTTTTTTGATCTTTTCTCCTTTAATGATCAGATCTCCCTGCCGGGTAACTATGTTTTTTATGATTCCTTTTCCTGTCCCCATGTCATATGTGATCTCTTCGCATTGAATTTCTTCTCCGTCTCCCTTAAAAATTGGCGTTCCTTGTAATTTTCCTGTGCTATCCATAACACCATGTGCGAAAACAAGGTTATTTTTGTAATCTATTTCGATTACTTCTGCCGTTAAGTTTACTCCTTCGTATTCTACAACTGCTTCACCGAATAGATAAATATGTTCATTGTCCATTTCAAACCGGATACTGTCTGTGGCACTATAATGAATTGGACTTTCCAGTTCCTGAGTCCGCAGACTATCCTGTTTAACAGGTTTTAATGTATCCTGCGCGCCTGATTGCAGTATAAATGTTATTAACATCACACTTGTTAAAAACCATCGGTTATGTAGCAGGTCTGCCAATATATGCGAGTTAATTTTGTATGAGCGAAAAAAAGGTTAAAACTACGGAAAATAACGGGTTGTCATTAAGAAGATTCCTGACATGGTTAGTCAGGCCGGTTGCATTATTGCTTCTGGGCACGGCTGTATTTTCGTTTTCTCTTTTCAAAAACAATCCATTTACTAAAGTCACCACTATTGTGATCGATGCCGGTCACGGCGGAAAAGATCCTGGCTGTCATGGCGCCGTTGCCAACGAGAAGGAAGTAACGTTATCTGTCGCCTTAAAATTGGGTAAACTTATTGAGGAACATTTAAAAGATGTTAAAGTGATTTATACGCGCAGAACTGATGTTTTTGTTGAGCTGGAAGAGCGCGCGATGATTGCCAACAGAAACAACGCGGACCTGTTTATTTCCATACACTGCAACGCGGCTTCGTACATGGAAACGCGTGTAGTTAAAGGCAAAAAGAAAAAAGTGGAGGTAATCAACCCTAAACCATATGGATCTGAAACATATGTAATGGGAATAAAGAATGAAGCAGGCAAAGCGAATGTGGTAAAGCGCGAAAATTCTGCAATGCTTTTGGAGGATAATTACAAGAAAACTTATTCCGGTTTTGATCCTAATTCGGAAGAGAGTTACATTATCATGAGCATGTGGGCCGAAACTTTTGTTGAGCAGAGCGGAAAATTTGCCGCCAATATTCAGAAAGAATACAAAACCAAAGCGGGACGGATAGACAAGGGTGTAAAGCGTGAAAGTTTGTGGGTGCTGTGGAGAACCAAAATGCCAAGCGTGCTTACAGAAGTTGGATATCTCACCAATCCGGAAGAGGAAAAGTTTTTAAGTTCAGAAAAGGGTCAATACAGTCTTGCCGCCGGATTGTTCCGCGCATTCCGTAATTATAAAAATGAAGTGGAAGGAACGAATCTCACTTTCAATGATGAAATTGAAAATATGGAGCCTGTTACCAATGAGAATATAGCGAAAGGTGATACGGCATACATGCGTGAAATTGAAGAGTACCGCAACGATACAGACGCTATTAGTGATACGAGAGAAAAACTGAAACAACTGTACCGTGATGCCAACCAGTATTTTGTTGTTGGCGATTACGATAACGCGGAAACGAAGTACAACGAAATAAAAGGTCTGAATGAGTCCGACAAAACGGCTAAAGAGAAATTAGCTGAAATAAAAAAGATCCGCACCAATTATGTTGTTATGACGGATAAAGCGGATAAACTTTACACTGCTAAGAAATTTTCTGAGGCTAAGAAGATTTACGGAGACGCGCAGGTATTGATGCCGAAAGAGAAATATCCCACGCAACGCATTAAGGATTGCGAGACGGCGATTAAAAACGGCGGAGTAGTAAACACTTCCGACGCTGATTTTCTTGTCTGGATGAACAAGGGGGAGGAAATGATGAAGCTGAAGAAGTTCGATGAGGCTTTGTCAGCTTACAAAAAAGCATCGTCCATTAATCCGTCTGATGTTGTGGCAAAAGATAAAATAAGGGAATGTGAAGAGGCCAGGAAGAATAAAGAAAAGGATGGAAAATATGCTTTGCTGATTGCCGAAGGTGATAAGCTGTTCAAAGAGAAGAGTTACGCTGAGGCAAAGAAAAAATATTTTGAAGCCGCAATGGTCAGTCCTGAAATCACCTATCCAAAAACAAGAATTGAAGAGATAACAAAGTTGATGGATGAGCAGTCGCTTGTAAATAACGAAAGCAGGTATTCACAGCTTGTGAACAATGGAAACAACGGATTACTCGCCAAAGATTATGTGAACGCGAAAAATAATTTTTCAGAAGCGTTGATGTTGTTTCCGGACCGTTCTGAGCCAAAGAAAAAAATTGCGGAATGTGATAGTTTCATCAACAGGATTAATGAAGTAAAGGCGTTGGTGCAGAAGTTTGATGGCGCGATCAAAAAGGGTGATAAAGAGTTTGCCTCAAAGAACTGGAGCGGAGCAAAGGCATACTACGAGGAAGCATTACTATACCGGAACACTGATTCCTATTGTAAATCACAAATAACAAAATGTGAAGCGGCTTTGGGTGAGAAGGTCGCAATACAAAAGTCATATGAAGAAGCGATGAAATCCGGTGAAAGTTATCTGGCTTCTAATGATTTTCTGAAAGCGAAGGAAAGTTTTAGTAAGGCGCTGAACCTGGTTCCTGGTGATTCTTTGGCGAAAAATAAATTAGCAGAGTGCAATAAACTGATAAATGCCGGAACGGACAGGGCTTTTACAAGTGAGGTTGCAATGGCAGACACATTCTTTATGAATAAGGATTTTAATTCAGCGATCGAACATTACAAAAAAGCATCTTCAATAAAACCTGCGGAGGAGTATCCAAAGTTCCAGATCAGGCTTTCAGAGAAATCTCTTGTATGGAAAAAGCAGAGCGAGGAATATAAGTCGTTGATTGACGCCGCGGAAAATGCCGCAAAAAACAACAGTAACGACGAAGCGGTCGCCAAATATAAATCCGCGCTGAATTATTTGAATAACGCGAAAGAGAACAAAACAAAATTCAAGCCGACTGCAGAAGAAGTGAACAAGAGAGTGGAGGAGTTGAGTAAAACAAATGTAAAACCAGATACATCAGGTTCCGTTTCCAATAAAGTAATTACAACGGAAACCGGCGATATAGTTCAGATAAAAGTGCAGTTTACGCAATCTGCAAAACCACTTGATTTAAAGAGTTCTAAATTTTCCGGAATCAACAAGGTTTCTTTTTACCAGATGAATGGAATGTATAAATATAC
>CBIHPU010000146.1:0-7975 GCA_966211935.1 uncultured bacterium
TTAATTTATTTTCGCGCGCAAAATCCTCAGGCAAAGTTTCAGGAATATTATTTTTTACAAGAGCATGTAGAGCAGTCTGTATTCTGCGAATGCCATTGCTGTCAAGTCCCCTGTTCTTTAGTGCGTCGGTAGACGGGTACACCGCCTGAAGCGCGGAACTGAGACGAATATTCTCTTCTGAAACAGCTTCAACTTCCGGATGCGCAATGTTGAACTTTCCTTTGAATTCGGTAGGTTTCCCAAATACTATATACTCTTCTCCCGCTTTAAATTTGTTCTGCATCCATTGATGTCCCTGGAACCAGACCAGCTCCAGTATATCCTGCCCGTCGGTAAAATGAGCGACATATCGTTTGGCTCTTCCTTCGCCTGCCGTTTCGCCACGTAAAATTTTTCCGCGCAGCTGAACATAAGGCATGTCAGAGGTAATTTCCCTTATTTTATAAAACTTAGTACGATCAACATAACGAAACGGAAAAAAATTAAGCAGGTCTCCAAATGTAAAAATGCGGAGTTCTTTGTTCAGAACTTCGCTTCGTTGCGGGCCAACACCTTTCAGGAATTTTATTTCTGTCTCAAGAAATGCCGAATCCATTACGTAAAGTTAGCCGTTTGCTACTTCTTGTAACTGACAGGTGGGCTAAAGATTATTAACAAGATGTTTATTGGAAACAACATCTGTCGAACGCAAATTCATTTCAGAAATCCCACGCCAATTCCGATATTTAAAATTGGAGCTCCCTTTTCGTGGTAGAGAACTTCATTGAGATTGGTGTGATAATAATATCCGAAAGAAACGTAACCACGGATCATTATATGCGGATTGAGTTTTCTGTTACCGCCAAATCCCACGTTCAGCTGCGCAGTCTCCATTCTCAGGCTCTGCAGGTGCAGGCTGCTGACTTCCTCGTAAGAACTTTCCAGTTCCAGAATTGCTTTAGAAAAACCGGCGCGGTGGAAATAAAACGCGCTTGCAAAAAGACGCAGTTCAAATCCCGTATCTTCACAATCTTCCATTTCCGCACAATGTTTAGGAATTACACCTGTAACCAATCGTGAATAACTTATCTGAATTGCGTTTACCCTGGATGATGATTTCTGAAGCATGGGCATAATTGAAACGGCGTTTCTATAATGTCGGATCTCAGCCCCAATGCCATAATATGCGCCGTGACCATTTCCGGAAGCAATAAAATCAGCATTAAATGCATAGTGAATATTCTGAGAGAAAAAAGAAATTGTGGAGCTGAATACAATTAACAGAAAAAACAAACGCCTTCTCATAAGAGCATTGGTGAAAAAATTTAAAATAAAACGTGAATAGTTTTCAGCCATTAAATAAAGTTTATCCTTCAGGGAACAGGATAAAAAAGCTAAGCCATTAAGAATATTTAAGCGGTATTTCCAGATAAGAAAAATCAGATCCGGAACAAATGGTTATCATCCACACCTCTGATCAACATTCAGAACAACAAAAGCAGTTAATAGAATTTAAATAAAAATGAACAATTGAATTACAAATGCTTTTACTTGTAACTTTGCGCTCATCATGATAGCTATAAACACCACCCTGGTATCAGAAGATCTTCTGGATAAAAAATTTGTATGCGACTTAGCCGCCTGTAAAGGAGCGTGCTGTGTGCAGGGAGAATCCGGCGCTCCGCTTGATAAAGAGGAAACAGAGATACTGGAAAAAATCTATCCCATTGTAAAACCTTATATGGTTGAAAAAGGGATTAAAGCGATAGAGAAGCATGGAAAATTTGTAATTGACAGCGATGGAGATTATGTTACTCCTCTTGTTGGCAAAGAGAAAGAATGCGCTTACGTTTTTTTTGATAAAGCCGGAATAGCGAAATGCGCGATAGAACAGGCTTGGCTGGATAAAAAAATTGACTGGCAAAAACCTATTTCCTGTCATTTATATCCCGTACGGATCACAAAATACAAAACCTACGACGCGGTGAATTATCATAAATGGTCGGTTTGCAAAGCGGCATGCGTTCACGGAGAAAATCTCAAGGTGCCCGTTTACAAATTTCTAAAAACCGCGCTCATCAGGAAATATGGTAAAGACTGGTACAAGCAGCTGGAGCTTGCGGCCAAAACCCACGAAGCGAAATAAAAAAAAGGATGATCAGATGGTCATCCTTTTTTTTTGAATTATCATTTCAATTTCATCAGCAGATCCAATTCTGCAGTTCTGACCTGTGTTTGAAGCAGCATTAATTTTCTTACTGCAACTGAGGCTGTGTTATTACGAAACTGGACATTCTCCCACCCTTCTTTTTTACCTGGATACATCTCAATATTATCATCCACAATACTAATCTCAACTCCATTTTTTAAAGCCAGTTTTTCAAATTCAACGCAATAATTTCTGATTTTCTTTATTGGCGTTTCTTCGCCTGGCGAGGCAACCAAAAAAAGCGTACTGTCCACAATATCGTAGTTATTACTAAGCGTTACTGCTTCCCAGTCTACATTGTCACCTTGTCCTTCATTTACTTTAGTTGCAATTTTCATGTTCAGTTCTTCAATCTTTCCGCAAAGTAAATTTGAAAGATTTATAACGTTCCCGATTTCTGTTGAAGACGAATCTTTTACCAAATTGTTTTCCAACTTCATTAGAACTTTGTTCAGTGATATATTTTCGCTTCTTAACCACTCATCGCTCTGCACCTGCATTTTCTGGTAGGTCCAGCTCGGCTTAATACTCACCAGCGACATCAGCATTCCTGCACCCGCAATCAACAAGACTGAAGTAACTATTGTATTGAATTTATAGGCGGGATTTCTTATTCCTGTGAAAAAATAAACCGGGATAAACAAGAGGCCCAGAATTCCGATTGAACCAAACATTAATATGGAAGCACCCGGCCAGTGCATGATCTTAAAAAGCACGCTCAGAACAGTCACTATGCCTAATATCATCCCGATAACCAGAACAGTTTTATTTCTTGTATCCGGTTTCTCTCTCATTTTTAAAACAAACATGAGCGGAAGAAACAGAAAGGCAAAAAATACAAATCCAAGGACAAAGAGCACTGACGCTCCCGGCCAGTGATAGAATTTAAAAATTGTTCCGGCTGTAAAAGCTATCGCAGTAAGTATTCCGGAAATGATCATTGTTTTTTTCATGGCGTAATAATGTTTAAAGGTTAGTAACAGATTGGTCTCCTCCTGAATTTCACGCAACTCTTTTTTATAAAATCGTTTAATTGCAGTTGCGTAAAATTGTTCGAAGTCACCATCCTCATCCAGTTCACACTCAATGACGCAGCAGATATGATCCAGGAGGTTTAACTGCAGGTCCTCTGTTTCAACGCCTCTCGCGACAAGGTCGTTGCGGATAAATTCTATCTGTTCATCATTAAGCTGATACATTCTTTTTTTGTATTCATTTAAACCAAATTCAATTTCTGATTCACGACCAGGTTATTTTCTTTCAAACAGGTTTCAGGTCCAGCAGGAATTTCATCGTTTTTAAAAAATCCGCAAATTCGTTTACTCTTTCTTTCATCAGATTTTTGCCTGACTTTGTTAGAACGTAATATTTTCTCACACGCTTGCCTATATATTCAGTCTCAGTAGTTACCGCGCCATCCGCTTCCAGCGCGTGCAGTGTAGGATACAACGCCCCTTCTGTTATTTGAATTTTATCGCCTGATAACTCTTTCACTTTTTGTGTGATTTCGTAACCATACATCTTTCCATTCTCCGATAACAATTTCAAAACAATTGTTTTCAAAGTTCCTTTTATTAGTTCTGATGAATACATTGTACAGATATAATGTTTGAATAAAAGCAAAGATACATATGATTCTTATGTATTTGACTCAAATGCATAAGAATCAATACAACTGATTGAAAGTCAGGAGAAAAAATTTAATATTTATAATACCTTTGTTTCATGAACAGGTTTTTTTTACTCGTAGCCGGATTATTTGGAGCAACCGGCGTTGCGCTCGGCGCACTTGGTGCCCACTATTTAAAAAGCAAACTCGGTAATGGAATGGACCATGATTCTCTTGCCGCTTTTGATACTGCCGCAAAATTTCAACTGTTCCATGCAATAGCGTTGCTGGCTTTATTTTTTGTGAACAAAGACAATCAATTCAGGTGGATCTCTATTGGAGCAAATCTTTTTGTGATAGGAATTATTTTATTTTCCGGTTCTATTTATTTGCTTTCCACGCAGGAACTGATGGAAGTAAAACTAAAATTCCTGGGCCCTATTACCCCCATTGGAGGAATGGCATTAATAGGTGGATGGACCTGTTTGGTGGTACAGGCATTTTTGCTTAAAAAACCCGGACAAAAACGCGAGCATAATAATTAATTGATCTTTATAAAAATATGCCTTCCTATTCTTCAGTAAAACAAAAACTGCAAAAAATAGCAGACGTAAATTATTCATCGGCAGTACTGAGTTGGGACCAGGAAACGTATATGCCCGTAAAAGGTTATGAAGGTCGATCTCGTCAGCTTGCAACACTTGCGGGAGTTGCTCATGGAATGATTACAGATCCTATGCTGGAAAAAGAACTGCGCGATGTGCAGAAACAACAGCTGAGTGAAAATGAAAAACGAAACATTGAAATTGTTCTGGAAGAACTGGAGCGGCAAAAAAAATATACTGGTGAGTTTGTTGAAGAAATGAGTCGTACTATATCTGTATGTTTCAACGCGTGGAACGAGGCAAGGGAGAAAAATGATTACAAAATTTACGCGCCGCATCTTGAGAAACTGATAGGACTTAAAAAGAAAGAAACTGAAATCTTAGGTTACAAAGAACATCCTTATGATTCACTGCTTGACCTACACGAGAAAAAACTTACGGTGAAAGATGTTGATGAATTATTCAACCAGGTTAAAACTGAACTTTTTCCTTTTGTAAAGAAAGTTTTCGCGGCAACGCAGGTGAACGATGATTTTTTCTACCAGTCTTATGACAAACAGAAGCAATGGGATTTTGGAATTACATTGCTAAAGCAAATGGGTTACGATTTTGAGGCGGGAAGACAGGATCTCTCCACTCACCCGTTCACAACAAGTTTCTCCTCACAGGATGTTAGAGTCACGACAAGAGTAGATGAGAATAACCTGAGTGAAATGATCTGGAGCTGTATTCACGAAGGCGGGCATGCCTTGTACGAGCAGGGACTTCCGTTTGAAGAATACGGTATGCCTTTATCCGAGGCGGTATCGCTTGGCATTCACGAATCACAATCGCGTTTATGGGAAAACAATGTTGGCAGAAGTTTACCGTACTGGAAAGGTAATTTTCAGAAACTTGAAAGAATTTTTCCAGAACAGTTACGAAATAAAACAGCAGTGGATTTTTATAAAGCCTGCAACAAAGTTGAGCCGTCTCTTATCAGAACAAACGCGGATGAGCTCACTTATCATTTTCACATCCTCATCCGTTACGAAATAGAAAAGCAGATTATAGAGGAAAAAATTAAAGTAACTGAATTGCGGGATGCCTGGAACGCCGCATACAAGCATTATTTAAATATTGAAGTGCCGGATGATAAGCAGGGTATTTTGCAGGATGTGCACTGGAGTCATGGTTCATTCGGCTATTTTCCAACTTACAGCATCGGAAGTTTCTATGCCGCTCAATTTCACGCGCAGGCGCAGAAGGAGATCAATGGACTGTCAGACCAGACGGAACGCGGAGAATTTAAAAATCTGTTAAGCTGGCTCGGTGAAAAGATTCATAAACACGGTAAAAAGTTTACGGCACAGGACTTGTGTATAAGGATTACAGGAGAAAAATTGAACGTAAAGCATTTTATGAAATATGCAGAAGAAAAATATAAAGGCATCTATAATTTGTGATTGAAGTTTAATTTTTTCTATTGAGGGATGAAAATGAAAAAAACATATCTGCAGAGAAAATAACCATTAGATTTGCAATGAACTTTCCGTTATAAAAGAAGGAAACGCCAAAAAAAACGTTATGAAAAAGAAGAACCATATTCTGATTGTTTGCGTGATGCTATGCTTCGGTGCATTTTCATGCAAAAGCAGTAAAAGCACCGCAACCACTGCCAAAGTAACTTCGGCTGAAAATTATCGCCTGGTTATTTCATTTATCAGCATCGGAACCGGAATTGACGGAGATTCGCACGACGCGATAAAAAAATTCATAGCTGATCATGCCAAAAAGCCCGCAGTTGAAACTTTTCGTTGGGGGCGCGAAGGCGAAGTAGATTATTGTCTACAACTAAAAGAACTTAGTTCCAAGGAGCAGAAGGCTTTTGTTGAGGAAATAAAAAAACTGGCCGGGAAATCAGAATTGGTTCAGATCAGCGAGAACGCCCCGTGTGTTCATAAAAAATAACAATTTATCCTCGCTAAAATCGCTGAATTGCCTCAGTTCCAGTGGGAATTAATTTATTTTCACTTGACAGAGCATCCAAATTCTGTAAATTTGCGGCCTAATTAATAAGCAAAATTTTACGATATGAACGAATTTGGAATAAAGCCAAAAGATCAGAGCATTGCAGATCTGGGACTCGGTAATGTTTCTATGGCTTACTGGAATTTGCATCCGTCCGAGCTAGTTGAAGAATGCATTTTAGCCGGTGAGGGAGACCTTGCTGATACCGGCGCACTTGCAATTGACACAGGAGAATTTACAGGACGCTCCCCCAAAGATAAATTTGTAGTGTATGATGAAAAGACCAAAGATTCTGTTTGGTGGGGAGATGTAAACTACCGTTTTAATCCAGATCAGTTCGACGCTCTTTATAACCGCATGCTCGCTTATTTTGGACAGAAAGAAGTTTATGTTCGTGATTCTTACGCCTGCGCCGATCCGCGTTTCCGTATCAATATCCGCGTGGTAACTGAAAATGCGTGGAGCAATCTTTTTGCTTATAATCTTTTCCTTCGTCCTGAAGCAAAAGAACTTGAGACCTTTAAACACGAGTGGCTCATTGTTAACGCTCCGGGCTTTAAGGCTGATCCAAAAATAGACGGTACACGTCAGCACAATTTTGCCATCATCAATTTCACAAAGAAAATTATTCTTATTGGAGGAACAGGTTATACAGGAGAGATCAAGAAATCGATCTTTACCGTACTTAATTATATTCTGCCACACGAAAAGCGCGTTCTTTCAATGCACTGCTCTGCCAATATTGGTAAAGCAAACGATACCGCAATATTCTTCGGATTAAGCGGAACCGGTAAGACTACGCTTTCAGCGGATCCAAACAGAAGACTGATTGGTGATGACGAACATGGCTGGGCCGACAATACCGTATTTAATTTTGAAGGCGGTTGCTACGCGAAATGCGTTAACCTTTCAAAAGAAAAAGAACCCCAGATTTTCAATGCAGTTAAATTCGGTTCATTGCTTGAGAATATTGAATTCTACGACGGAACAACAACTGTAGATTACGATAACATTTCTAAAACAGAAAACACACGCGTAAGTTATCCGGCGCACTACATTGAAAATGCTGTAGAACCTGCAATTGGAGATATTCCAAAAAATATTTTCTTCTTAACTGCAGACGCGTTTGGCGTGTTGCCTCCAATTTCTAAGCTAACTCCAGGTCAGGCCATGTACCACTTTATTTCAGGCTATACTGCAAAAGTCGCAGGAACTGAAATGGGAATTGTTGAGCCTACACTTACCTTCTCTGCTTGTTTCGGAAAAGCGTTTTTACCTTTGCATCCAACAAAATACGCTGAGCTTCTTGGTGAAAAATTAAAGAAGCACAAAGTGAATGTGTGGCTGGTAAACACAGGATGGGTTGGCGGAAAGTACGGAGTTGGAAGCCGCATAAAACTTTCTTATACACGCGCTCTTATTACTGCGGCATTAAACGGAGAACTGGATAAGGTTCAGTATGGTTCAACACAATTCTTCAAACTGGCCTTCCCTACTTCTTGCCCTAATGTGCCTTCAGAAATTCTCGATCCAAAAACTAGCTGGAAGGATAAAGAAGCATTT
>CBIHPU010000147.1:0-7913 GCA_966211935.1 uncultured bacterium
CGTTGGAGGACCTGGGATATCTCGTTACGGATTGCCTTAGATCCGGCAGTGAAGTTTTATCTTCCATAGAAAAGTATTTCCCTGATGTTATTTTGATGGATATAAAAATTGAAGGCGAACTGGATGGTATTGATACTGCTGAGATGATCCTTAAAGTATATAATATCCCGGTGATCTTTCTTACTTCTTATTCGAATGCCGAAACTCTTGAGAGAGCCAAGAAAATTAATCCCTTTGGATATATTATAAAGCCTTACCAGGAACGCGAGCTGTTTACTACAATTGAGTTAACATATCACAAACACAGGCATGAAACCCAGTTGCAGGAGAGTGAGAGAAAATACAGAGAGCTAACCGAGTCAATACAGCATATAGTTGTTGAATTTGATCATGACGGAACTATTTTATTCCTCAATCAGGCAGGTAGGCAAATACTTGGATTACCTGAAAGCGGAGTGCTGAAGGTTACGCTGACGGATTTTATGGATTTATCCTCGTTGAAGAAGTTCCTGTACCAGCTTTCATATCCCTTAAGCAATAAAGACAATGATAATGGATACGATTTAATACTTCATTCCTTAGCAAACAGAATAATTTACGCAAAGCATTATCTTACTGCTGTTGTTGTTCAGAATAAAATCACAGGGTATCGAGGGGTTATTATAGATGTTTCATCTGATATAATTAAAAATAAGCTTTATCAGCTTTATGAAACAATCACATTGCGATATAATATTTCCACTTTTAATTTTAATAAACTGATAGGATTCATAATAACCTCTTTATATGAAATCTTTCCGAATATTGAAGACATTTCGTATAGTTATTATAACGAAGAGGAGAATGTACTGACTTTGCGAAAAGAAGGAACTGCATTCAAAAGGTCTGATGCACTTATTGAATATGTATTCAGGGAAAAGAGAGCCATACATTTAAAAGCGGAGCAGCTCTGTGAATTTAATCGGCTTTACTGCGGTAACGAAGAAGATGAGAGAATAAAATACCGGGCAGGATTTCCCTTTTTTACTGATAACACGCTTAACGGAGTATATTGTTTACAGTCCAGTACCAGTTCATGTGGGTTAAGCTGTTCCGATTATATTGCACTTGCTGGGTTTATAAACAGTATTGAATCTTTTATCGAAAAGAATTTACTTGCTGCAAAAGTAAAATTGAGCAACGAGAGATATAGTCAGCTGATAGAATCTATTAACGAGGGAGTTTTGCAGATTGATAATGAAGGAAAAATTGTTTTTGTTAACAACCGTTTTTGTGAAATGATTGGGTTGAACGATATTGAGCTCATTGGACAGGATGCTATTAGTTTATTGAATGCTTATCCTGATAAGCAAAAATTTTTGTTTGATCAGTTTTTTGCGAGAATGAGGGGTGAGAGTTCTCAGTACGAATTCCAGATGCCGGTCAAATCCGGAAGCGTAAAACACTTTATCGTAAACGCATCACCTGTGTTTGATGCTTCAAATAAGTTGACAGGGTCAATTTCTACCTGGATAGATATTACTGAGAACAGAATACTAAGTTCGATGTTGAGTGAAAGCGAGCAAAAGTTTAGAGAAATTGCTAACAATATTAGTGGTGCGTTTTGGATTATTGAAAAAAAATCAGATTTAATCCAATTTGTAAATCCGGCTTTTTATGAAATTTTCGAGGTGAAGCATGGAATCAGTAAGAAAAATATTTTGTCGGCGTGGAAGGAGATGATCCACAAAAATTCAGTTCATCCTTTATTTAAGGAGGTTGTTCCCGCAACATCAGTGAATGCATATGATATCCAGTATAGGATTTGTCTTCCTTCCGGCAAACTTAAATGGGTTCATGAAAAGGCAAGCTTTATCTATAATAAAAGTGGTGAACTGGACAGAATCGTGGGGTATTCAACTGATATAACTGTGCGAAAGTTGGCTGAAGAAAATCTGGTTAAAACGGAGAAAGAAAAGGAAGCGATTTTGAGTCAGTTACTGGATACAATAGTTGTAATCGCAAACAATGGAGATATAAATAACGCGTACATAAAGAGGAACGAGGAAATTTTATTTCGGATTCCGTCAGAGAAAATGGAAGGAAAAAATATTTCGGAGGTGTTTCCAAGATCAATAACCGAAATGTTATACTCGTTTATTTCAATCCGTTCTGAGAATCAGAATTCGCATGTTTTTGAATACGAATATAAAGGTGTAAGAGAAAAGAAATGGTTCGAACTAAGAATCGTTCGGGGATCTAACGGTAATCTGATCGTTATTATCAGAAATATTACAAATGAAAAGCATTACTTTATTGAGATGCGTAAGTTTTACAATATCATTTCTCAAACGAATGAACTGATAATGATAACAGATAATACCGGCAAAATTGAATTTACGAATGACACGTTTTCACGCGTAACCGGCTATGAGATGAACGAAATAATGGGGCGCGTCCCCAGATTCCTCAATTCGGGAAAACACAAAAGAGCATTTTACGTGAAAATGTGGAAGACAATTCTTTCCCGTAAATCTTATAGCGCTGAATTCATAAATCGGAAAAAGAATGGTGAATTGTATTACGAAGAAAAAATTATTACTCCGTTGATCAATGAAAAAGGTGATATCACTAAGTTTATTTCGACCGGTAGAGACATTACAGAGAAAAAACGTGCGGAGAAGAAATTATTGGCTTATGCCAGACAGGAGAAATTATTGGAAAAGCGAACAGAAAAATTAAGAACTACTGCGCTGATCCAGGGTCAAGAACTGGAGCGAATGAGATTGGCGCGCGAAATTCATGATAACCTGGGGCAGATTTTAACTGCGGTGAAATTTAATATCGAACATTTCAAACACAAAGACTTTAAAAATGATCACTCTCAATTATTGATGCGTTCAATAAGAAAGCTGGTGAATAGTTCAATTAAAGAAACACGAAAAATATCTGACAATTTATCGCCGGTTGGACTAGGTGATTATGGATTGGAGTATGTGGTGCGTAAAATGATTGGTGAGATATTATCCGGGAAATCTATTCAAATCAGCCTGGTGTCTAACTTAAAGCGTACGCGATTTTCTTCTAACGTTGAAATAAATCTTTTCAGGATTGTGCAGGAAAGTATTAATAATGCACTCAAGCATTCTAAAGCTACTGTCATTAAAGTAGCGTTAAAATATAAAGACGAACAACTGAAGGTTACAATTAGTGATAACGGAATTGGAATTTCAGACGGGATATTGAAATCGGATAAAAATAAAAGTTATGGACTTCGTAACATTAGAGAACGCGCTAAAATCATAAACGCAAGCTGTAAGATTATAACCGGAAAAGGAAAAGGTACTGAAATAGAAATATTATTAAAATCAATAAGCTCAAAACTATGATACGAATTTTTCTCGTTGAAGACCACTTAATTGTGAGACAAGGAATCAAAAATCTTTTAGAAACTGATCCGAAGTTTGCGGTTGTAGGAGAAGCCGAAAACGCAGAGGAACTCTTCGAACAGGCAAATAATAATCAGTTTGATGTACTTCTAAGCGATATTACCTTGCCTGGAATATCAGGTATCGAGCTTGTAAGAAAAGCAAAAAAATATTTTCCAGGCACGAAAATCGTTATACTTAGCATGCACGGAGGAGAACTGTATATTAACGACGCTTTTCGTGCCGGTGCAGATGGTTATCTTCTTAAGGATTGTTCTAAAGCGGAACTGTTTTCAGGTATCAGTAAGGTATTAAAAGGTGAGAAATATTGCAGTCGAAGTATTTCTCATATTCTTGCCAGCAATTTGCTCAATAGTGATTCTTTCGGAAATAAAAGGAACTCTAAATTGGAAGTGACAAAGAGGGAAAGGGAAATTCTGCAACTGATCAGCGAAGGTTACAGCAATAAGGAGATTTCCGAGAAATTATATTTAAGTGTGAAAACAATTAACGCTCATAGAAACAATATTCTTAAAAAACTTGACTCAAAGAATACTGCGGGATTAATTGGAAAAGCGTTAAGGCTTAATTTAATTTCTTTGAAGCCTTAAAATCCCCAATCTGAAGTTGATAGAGTGGTGCTAATAAGATGTGTCGTTTTAAAGAGTTTGTTTTATTAGTGCGTGTTCTCATGAAATAACCTGCAGACGTCTTGTAACATCTACTATATGGAACGTTGCGGCCACGCATTCTGGTGTGAAGGAAACTATAAGGTGAATAGTATCGTTGACCTTTTCATTGCCTATTCTCTTTCGAGGTGAGTTCGCCTAAATTGTTCTTTTCGTCTAAGGGATTTAGGCTAAATGCTCTAATAATTTTAAAACCAACTCGTCATATTTTTGAATGCATGAAAACTCTGCTTTCCTTTTGTTTCTGTTTCGTTTTGCTTACGGGTCAGCTAATGGGCCAGGAATATGAGAAAGCCTTGACCACTTCCTCAGAAAGCAGTATCTCAGTTTTCGGTTCAATTCGTTATAAAGAGACAACGCTAAAGGAATTTCGCATTTTGGTTTACTGCGGCGATTCATTGTATTGTTTTGTTGACGTTCAGAAACAACGAATACCTAAAATTTATTTTGATCGCAACCGGCAATACATAGTCATAATTAATAAAGAGGGATTTTATCCGAAAAAAATTGAGATAGACGGAACCGTTCCGGAACTTACTCACAAGTCGGATGTGGTGAAGTTTGAAATTGATGTTGAGATGACGCCGATCGAAAATTTCATCAGCAATAAATTTGTCTGGGATATTCCATATGCACGCATTAAGTATGATCTGAATCGGGGTAAGTTCCGTTACGTTAAATCACAGATCATTAAAGACAATGAATATCATTTTCCGGATTAGAGTTCTGAAGGCATTTGTATTTGTGGGCACTTTTATGGTTTGTTCGCTTCGGGGCCAGCAAATACAGTATCCACTTTTTTCGCTGTATACGCCGGGCTTTTATAATCCTGCCAACTATGCTCGGCAAACTGAGCCTGAAGTTTTTGTTACAGGTCGTCAGCTGTTCGCAGGTGTTGAAAGAGCGCCCGTTTATGCACTTCTGAACGGAAGTATGCCTGTTCCTGACATGCCTGCGGTTGCAGCTGCAAGTCTTTCATCTGAATCAAAAGGTCTGTTCCGTAGTTTGCAGCTAACCGGAAGTTATTGTTACAATCTTAAATTAGAAAAAAAATCATTGCTTTCTTTTGGTCTTTCTGCTGCATATGTGAGAAGGTCGTTTGCAATAAGCGAAGTATTGGTACTGCAGGCAGAAGATCCGGTGATCTTAGCAAGCTTACCGGCTACTAACAGTTATTTTGTAAATGCGGGTATTGCTTTTTCGGGGCCGCGTCTCTCAGCAGGTGTATCAATTCCCAACATCACCGGCAATAAAATCAAATATAAAGGGGAAACAGGGAAACGTGCTTTCTACAGCAACACGCGACATGTCTTTGCAAATATTTCATATTGTGTAAAGAAAAGCAGTCGATATCAATATACGACTGTGTTTATTGATGTGAATGCCCGTTATGTCATGCATGCGCCATTTCAGTTTGACGCGGGAATGCGTGTTGCCTTGAAAGAGAAGTTTTCAGTTGGATTGTATTATCGGTCGTCATATGCGCTAGGCGCTTTGTTTCGCTTTGATTCAAAAGGACAGTTTTATGCGGGGTATGGTTATGACTACATATTAAAAGATGGAAAAGGGCGTTCAGCGTTCGGGTTTTCGCATGAGTTATTGCTTGGATATAAATTTATAAGTAATAAGAAGCCGCCTATCCTGGTTAAAAAAATTACGGAAGAGTTACAGATTGTTGAAAGTAACGGTAAACCAGATACTTTGGTGACAAGCAATGAAACCAATACGGAACTTCCGGATTCGTTGATAAGTCTGGCTCAATTGGATCACGCTGAGGCGGAATTTTCTGCGTATAATGGAATTTATGTTGTAAACAGAAACGTAGCGGACTTTTATTTTTACAATGGAAATAAATCTTTTTCTTCCTATTATATAGTTGAAGCAGAAGGCTATCATTATGGAGAGTTAATAGCGCAATGCCCCGTAGTGGCCGATTCAGTAGAGAGCAGTTGCGATGTAATTTTTGACAGATACAGCCATAAATTTTATTTATTCAACAAGCGTTGTTACGAATTGAATGAAGCAATAAAATCCGTTGAGGCAATTCGCGCCACTAAGCCAGATTCATTTATTCTTTTTTTGACAGAAAGGGAGAAGTAGGCACTTTAGAAAAGTCAGTTTTGCAATAAAGAACGCATTGAGCGAATTTTTCAGGTAGAGGAATGCATCAATGTATCTCCAGTCGCTTTGTTACAATACCATCCTCAGAATAAATTTTTAAAAAATACATTCCTGCTGATAATCTGCTTGTTGTAAATTCAATTGTATCTTCTGTTTCAGTTTCAGAATCAGACAGCACAACTTTGCCGAAAGCATCGAGCAACTCAATCATATTTATTTTTTTATTTGTTGCTTTGATAATGACGATCTCATTCGCCGGATTAGGAAAAACCAGAAACGCATCGTTATTAATATCAGCAAGAGAAGTTGCTGGTGAAACGGAAAACGAACCGCTGTCCTGATCGGTGATTGTAAAATTTGTGCAGCTTCCTGACATTGCCTGGTAGCTTGTAAAAACATTAAATTGATATGTATAATTACCAGCTACCATATTTCCTAGTGGAAACGAGTCATTTGTTGTTGTGATTACAGTCAGCAGGCCGGCACAATAAAACGCGTCAATTGTATAAGCATTCCCTGTTTGATTCACTGTGTAGTGATCGAATATGAGATTGGAATTACAGTAAACAGAAGCGTTGACACATGTTGGATTGCCTGCTGTTACCGTTGTTGGTATAACCGAGTGACTTAAAATTGTGCCGCAGTTTTGCGAAATAGAAAGTTCGGTTGTTGTTAAAAGAATAATTAAGAAAATAAATTTTTTCATTTTGATTACGTTTTTCGTTGAAAGAATATGTGAATCCTTTACCAAAGATCAAAAAAAAAATGAATTTTCAATGAGTATTAGGCATAACTGAATCAGAAAGATTTTCCCTTTGACTTTATGCAAATATTACATGACTTTCAGGTCGAAAGGACAGAAATAATTAAATCTTGGATGGTCAGGAAGATGGGGTGCTTTGTTGATGCAGGCCTTCATGAAATGACAGAATCGCGCCAATACTTTTCTGATCAATGCGCTGACAATGCATGATTGCGGTTTCGATCTGGTTCATGATCTTGTCAAAGCCGCCATTTTCAAACATTCGTGCGCTCTGGCTTTTGAATATTCCATTGGCTATAATTGCGGATTTTAGTTCATTGACGTTTGCAATGTTTGGCAATGGAACAAACTTTATCAGTCCGAATGAATTCAGCTCTTTATTCAGGTCAGCCATTTTCAGGTTAATACGGTCAGCGAGATTGGCGACTTCTATTTCTGTTACTTCGCTTCCGGATTGAAGCGCCTGCAGGCGTTGAATGATATCGTTCTTCGCGTTCACAACATATTTGTAAAACTTGTTCAGCGCATCATGCTGATTATACAAGTCGGACAGCTCGGTTTCTTTTCCGCACTTTTTTGCAAGTTGCAAATGAAATGCACAGAAGGAAATGTCCCATGCAGTGAATTCTTTGCTGAACAATTCTTCCCGTGCAGTCACAAGAACATTGTATCCCTCCTGCAGGTTCTTCTTATCAAATGTAACGCCCTTAAAGGAAAAAGTTTTTTCTTTTATGACACCCTCGGCAATTTGTGTTGCCTTGCGCATAATCTCTTCAATCTCTTTTACAGGTTTCATCAGGTCAGCCAGTTCGCTTTTCAGTTTCAATAAATAATCCTCTGAGTTTTCTACCTGAACAATTGTTTTTTCAATTTCTTCTTTTGTGGGAATGTGAAGAAAGCGTAAATCGAATGTATTGTAGTATTCAGCAAGCA
>CBIHPU010000148.1:0-7881 GCA_966211935.1 uncultured bacterium
CAGCCAACGCCTTTAACCTGCCCCAATCCACAACTGCACCAGGTTGGTTTTGATTCTGTCCGGAATATGTCAACCAGCTGGCCGAGCGTTTACGGCAACTGGTATTCCAATGAAAAGTACCAGGTACTTTACACCGTTTCCGATCTGCTGGCAATGGGTGTTTCTCCTGGAAAAATTTCAAGCATAGCCTTTGATGTAGATTCAATTCCAGGCGGAATGAATACAACATTTTTGAATTACAGAATAAAGATGGGTTGTACGCAAACAAATAATTTTTCTAACTCCTGGGGCGGAGCATTTATAAGCGATACAGCTTATACAGTTTGGGGACCTCAAAATTATACTATCAGTACAGGCTGGAATACACACACGTTTTCACAGTCATATATTTGGGATGGAGTCAGTAATATTTTTATTGAGATCTGTTATGATTGGGTAACTTCAGGTGTTGGCTATACTTATTGCGCCATAATGAACAATACGAATACGAATTATTACTCATATGTTGTGTTCAATTCTGATGTAACAGTGGCTTGCCCCGAGAGTAACTTCAATCAGTCTTATATGTCCCGCCCCAACACAATTTTCGGAGTTTGCGAGGGAATGGCATTTTTAGCCTATAACGATCTCGACCAGGATTGCATACAGGATGCAGGTGAATACGGAATACAAGGCGTAAATATGCTGATTACACCCGGCAATATTATAGGAACCACAAATCAGTTTGGTGGAATGTATCTTGACAGTTTACCTAATGGAAATTATGCAATTACTATCGATACTACTAACCTAAACTGGGCAACCAATTGTCCGGTTACACATTCATTTACGGTTTTAAATAATTCACTTGTGAGTCCTGTTTCATTTGGATTATATTCAACTAATCCCTGTACGGATCCGGATATAAGTATTTTCGCGCCTTCGCTAACCCGTTGTTTCAGTAACCAGTTAATTTATGTCAGCGCGTCCAACAGCAATACAGCCACCGGCGTTCTTTCAAACGCTTATGTTGATGTTGAATTGGATACTTTGTTAACTGTTGATAACGCATCTCTTCCGTACACTGCGCTTGGAAATAATATATTTCGTTTTCAGCTTTCACCAATAAATCCGGGACAATCACAACTATTTAATATTTCCACTACAGTAAGTTGCAGCGCTTCCATTTCCCAAACCTTGTGCATTGATGCTTTTTTATTTCCAATTCAATCGTGCGCACTTGATTCTTTGCCAACTCCGCCCTATCCAGGCGGCTCAACCACCTGTACGCTTCCATGGGATCACTCTAGTTTAAGCGTAAACGGAACTTGCCAGAATGATACAGTTTGTTTTACAATTACAAACACCGGTCAGCCTGGTAACGGAGATATGCAGTGTTATAGTCCGGTGAGAGTATATGTGGATGGAGTTTTGACATATACCGATTCAATACAGCTTACGGGTGGTCAGACAGTAAACTATTGTTATCCTGCCAATGGAGAAACATGGATACTGCAGGCAGATCAACATCCATTGCATCCGGGTAATTCTCATCCGAACGCGCACATTGAAGGTTGCGGAGACAGTACGAATTTTACCACTGGCTTTGTAAATCAGTTTCCATTGGATGATGCAGATCCGTTCACTGATATATATTGCGCCACTGTCAGCGGAAGCTATGATCCGAATGACAAAACAGGTTTTCCATTGGGAACAGGTGCAACGCACGACATACTTCCCAATCAG
Source organism: uncultured bacterium (assembly GCA_966211935.1). Classification (GTDB taxonomy): domain Bacteria; phylum Bacteroidota; class Bacteroidia; order B-17B0; family Aurantibacillaceae; genus AM-1111. Next base: position 1,726 of record CBIHPU010000148.1, read on the forward strand.
CAATTACAATACGTGATCCGCTTTCAGAACACCGGAACAGACACAGCATTTAAAGTCGTAATACGCGACACATTGAGTGATGATCTGAATATTTTTTCGGTTAACAGTGGAGTATCGAGTCACAATTACAGTTTTAAAATGTACGGTCCAAGAGTACTTGAGTGGACCTTTGATAATATTAATTTACCAGACAGCGCTGCAAGCGAACCGAACAGTCATGGGTTTGTAACCTTTACAGTTGAGCAAGTTCCGAATCTTCCAATCGGTACACAGATCACAAACAGTGCGGGAATATATTTTGATTTCAACGCTCCGGTAATTACGAACGTTTCGTTGCATACCATCAGTCTTTCTTCGCTTCCCGTAGGAACCAAGTTTACTCCTTATCATGAAAATAATTTTGTACTTGTTTATCCGAATCCGTTTTCAGGATCAACAACGTTTCAAGCGAACGCTGCAGGAAATTATAATTTTATTTTGATGGATCTGACAGGAAAAATTATTTCAAGAGATAAATTTACAGGTAGCAAATATGAGTTTCATAATTCCGGCATCAGCGCGGGAGTTTATATTTACGAGATCAGGAATGAGAATGGAAATGTTTCGAGAGGGAAACTGATTAAGGAGTAATTTTCACCAGCCCCTTGCTACGCGATGCATCGCGCTGCAAAGGGCTGGTGAAAAAAATATTTACTCAGCCAGAATCATCTTTGTTATATAATGAGTCTTTCCAATAGTTACATCCATAAAATAAATTCCTAACGGAAGTGCATTATCCAGCTCAATAGTTTCTCTGATACGCCCGTTTTTTATTTGCGGAATTTTTGAATACACAACCTGTCCCAGCGAATTTTTTACTTCGATTAAGGCAGATGCTGCTGATTCACATTCCGGAATTTCAAGCGTGAAGGATCCCGAGTTTGGATTTGGATAAATTGAAAGTGAAGATTCAGAATTTTCAGCAAAACTTATTTCATCAGAAGCAAGTCGTGAACTACTGCTGCATGCGCCAAGCGTTGCGCCGGTGTTCAACAAATTAGGCACGCTTTTCGGACCTACACAAATTGTCTTTCCTCGCTGACACACTAAAACTCTGTTTTTCCCGCATGCGACATTCACCACCTGAACAGTTACTTCATCTGCATCAGAACAACCTGCATTATCTGTTACCACCAGCGTATAAGTTGTAGTAACAGTAGGGCAAACTGAAACAGTTTGTGTAGAAGGACCAGGATTCCAGTCGTAAGTATAAGGCGAAGTTCCACCCGTTACAGAACCGGAAAGCGTTACACATTGCATGGGTTGGTAACCAAAGTATACTGTCTTATCTGTTCCAGCATTTGCAATTGGACTGGCGTTTAATAATACGGAGACATTATTCGAAACATAGTTGGCTACAGCAATATCAAGATTACTATCGGTGTTAAGATACGCTGCTGTTGCAGCATGCGGTGTACTGCCTACGGCAAAATTAATTGCAGCACCAAAAGTTCCTGAATCAGTAGCCAGCAATACGGAAATATTAGCTGAAGCTGTATTCGATACAATTAAGTCGTCGTTTCCATCCTCATTAATGTCGGCGCTAGTTATTCCATAAGGTAAAGAGCCCGCTGAATAATTTACTCTGCTATCAAAGCTTCCTGTACCGGTTCCAAGACGAACCGTCACATTATTTGAACCGATATTGGCGGTAGCCAGATCAGGATTTCCATCGTTATTAAAATCACCACTTGCAACTCCTATGGCAACATAGTCCATAGAAAAATGCGAGGCGGCACCAAAGCTTCCGGTACCTGTTCCTAATAATACAGTAGTAGTGTTGTTTGACAAATCAGCAGTCGCCAGGTCAGCATGACCATCATTATTAAAATCATCAGTTACAATACGAATCGACTGGACATCTGTCAGATAAGGAACACCACTGGCAAATGTTCCGCTGCCTGTGCCCAATAATACATAGATATAATGGCTGGAATAAGAAGTTACAACCAAATCTGCGATTCCATCCTCATTGAAATCAGCGCTGGCAATGGAAGACGAAATGACAGCTCCCGAATTATAATTTACCGGGTTAAAACTACCTGTACCGGTATTTAGTAGTACAGAATAATCACCTATACCCAAAGACACATTTGCTGTTGCAAGATCGGGAAATCCATCACCGTTAAAATCAGCGCTGACGATATCACTCGGAAAATATCCAACCATATAATGAGACGCTGTGCCAAAACTGCCAGTGCCTGTATTTAATAAAACCGACACACTGTCGGAAGAGTAATCACTGACTGCAAGGTCAGCAAAACCGTCGCCATTAAAATCTGCGCTAACCACTGCAGAAGGACTCAACTTAACGGGATAGTTTACTGCCGGGCTAAAACAGAGCGATGATGTTTGTGCGTAAAATGGCTGCGTTGCCAAAATAATAATACCTGCTAAAAGGAGTTGTCTTACTTTCATTTTAATTTGATTAGTTGTTTGTTTGAAATAAAAAAAATTAATAAACCTTGTTGCCGCATTAAATTTTTCGCGTCAACCGTTGGTGAAATTATAGTCGAATCAAAGCTGATTTTAAAAATATCGTTGAAAAACATTTTTTCATAGCTGACTGAATCGATCTTAAATCAGGGCTGAAAGCCAGATAAGGAATCACATCTTTTTCAAAACAAAAAGTTGATAGAGATTATTAAGCGGAAACTATTTTTGTTTGGAGGTCAGTTGCTGGGCTGATATTATAACGGGTTTCTAAAAACACATAAAGACATAGAGCACATAGAATTTGCAAAAAAGTTATTGAGTATCGTCGCGGCGTTGCGGTCGTCGCGTGAAATTTTTCAGGACACAAAGTTCTCAAAGAACCACAAGGAACACTAAGATTTTTTAAATCTCCGCGCTCTCGGCTTACTCCGCGCACTCCGCGTGAAACCTCTGTTCGCGAAATCTGCCTTGTGATTTCTGCTTCATGACTCCGCGTGAAACCATCGAGTGAAATTTTTCAGGACACAAAGTTCTCAAAGAACCACAAGGAACACAAAGATTTTTTAAAATCCCCACGGATCATGAAGCGAAATCTGCCTTGTGATTTCTGCTTCATGACTCCGCCTGAAATAACGTCGCGGCGTTGCGATCGCTGCGAGAAATTATTCAGGACACAGAGTTCTCAAAGAACCACAAGGAACACTAAGATTTTATAAAACTCCCCGCGGCCGAATATCAGAAATAACTCTCGTCGTATTCAAAAATTTCCGCTTCCTTTTCTTTTAAAATTTCTCGTGAAGCCATAATTGCAAGAAAACGCTCAACTTCATAAATTGCATTATGCGCTGCGGGAGATATTTTTGGAAGTATAAGATCAAACGCGTGATCTGTATATGGTAAAGTATGCAATACTACAGGTACGCCTTCATCCAGCAAACGCGAATGCATCTGGAGCATAGCATTTAAAGGCGCAAGTATATCGTGTTCACCATGCAGAATTAAAGTGGGCGGACAATTTTCATTTACATACAATACAGGCGAAAACAGCGAATACAAATCTGGTTTCTCTTTCGGATCTCCTCCCAGAATTGGAATCAACATTCCAGGTTCAACATCTTTATCGAATCCAAGCCGATGAATACTTTTACCAAATCTTTTCTGAATTCCCGAAGGCATGCCTCCTTCTTCACCTTTCTTCTTTTTACCAAGCGCGGAATGTGTTGCCTTATCCTGCGCTGTATGATAAAAAGTTTCAGTAAGATCACTCTGACCATAAAGAGAAATAACACCGCAGACATCCAGGTCAACTGATTCAAGATCTTTTGGTGTGAGCTGATTATTTTGGTTGGTATAAGCTGCAAGCAAAGCAAGATGACCTCCTGCTGAACCACCGCCAATTACAATACGATCCGGATCTACTCCATATTCAGCCGCATGTTCTTTCATCCACGCAATGGCATGTTTGGTATCGTGCAGCATTCCCATCATATCCGCTTCAGGAAAAAGACGGTATGCAACATCCATAATCACATGGCCTTGATTTGTAAGGTGCCTGAAAAAAGGACGCGTTCCAAAATCTTTGTCGAGCACAGCCCAGGCGCTGCCATGCAGATAAATGAAAGAAAGTCCTGAACGCTGAACATGCTTTGGCGGTTCCCAGACATCACACAATAAATTACGTTGAGTTTCCGGAATTGTATAAAAGGAAATATTTTGTTTTAAAATTGGTTCAGGAGTTTCAGGCAATCTGACCGCATAGCGATTAGAAAGAAATCCATTTTTAATCTGCCGCGAAATTTTTCTCTGCCAATACAGACCAAAAGCTTTTTCAATGGAAGTTGAATAATCAGGAGCGCGGCTCACTGATACAATATGGATTAAATAAAGCGCGCCACTCAAACCACCAATTAAAACCGCGGGAACAGAATCAAGAAAAAATCCAAGCGTAAAAATAATAGTACCTGCGAGAAATAACACAGGTGACAAACCACAAACAAATACTTTCACTCCCCAACGAAAAAGTGTTGTTGGCTGACGCAGCCTGTAATAAATTATTCCTGTCAACAACAAATTAATGGAAGCGAGAACAATTAAGGTGACCTTAAAAAACATCTGCATTGAATTAAATTTCTTAGTGCGATTATAAATTTTGTTTTTCAGTCTCAGGATAATTTTTTTCCCTTTGAAGTAATATAACTGCAAGCACAATCACCCACAATAAAAAAACACCGATGTTGACGCGTTCCCACACGCCGATCATAGGAGTTGGCTCATTTCTTGAAAGTCCTGGAGATTCCATGAATGTTAGTGCGCCAAAAAAAAGTAAAACAATAAATGTGATAATTGAATAGATGCGAAAGCCTTTTCCAAGTGCGGCGGCTGCAAATCCAAGCGCGCCCAAATAAAATACCTGCGTAAATGCGCCTAGCACAAGGTGCATAGTATCTTCAATTGTTCCACCTCCCGCTGCAAGCACCTCACGCTGATGCATTGGGGCAAAAGGCCAGAGAAATCCTAGAGCTGCATAACACAACAACATTATTCCTGCAATGCGTAGACGTTTATTTCCATGAGCGGATTTTAAAACACCCCAGGCAAAAGCGAACATCAAAAACATATACGGCGTGGCGAGCACCGACCACAATGTTCGCGTTGGAGCACCTATGGCTGAAAGTTCGCTTGGAACATTAGAAGCCATGCTGTAGCCGGGATATTGCAGTGGTACAATAATATTAACCAGTATAAACAGTATAGATGAAATAATCCCGCAGTATAGCGCAGCCCTGTGCAGCATTATTTCACGCGAGGGTAAAAGCGAAATTGCCGCGATGCATCCAGCAACAACCGGCAGTCCCCACATCGCATGCAGCCAATGAAAACCTTCAAGAATAGCGATCTCTATCCAGAACCAAATCAGTAATCCGCCTAGAGCGAGAAATGCCCAGAACCAGGCGGAAGGATTTTTTCGCAAAACTTTTATAAACGCGATGCTATTTATTATTCCAAGCAGAAAAAGTATTACGCCCGGAATTAAAAAATCACGAAATGCACCATTCATAATTTCTACAGGCATCTTCATTAATCTTCCGTCAGGCGCGATGATGAGTAAGAGTCCTCCTGCAAGGCAACCGAGCGCTTCATACGCAAGAACGCAGAGTACAATAATTCGTTGCCACTTCGGCTGAATAACTTTATTCCTGTTCCAGAATTCCCGAATTGTATAATCCAATGTTAGTAATGCCATAACAATCTATTTGTGTAAAAAAAAAGCTGCAACAAACGCAGCTTTATAAATTTCATTTAATGATCATACTTTTTCTTCCTCTTTTACTTCCACTTTTTCCTTCTGCAGCCTTTTGTTCAAATAGCGTTCCAGCATATCAGGCAATTTTTCGAACGCGGAGTTAAGACCTTTGGAAGTCTGGGCGGAAATAAATTGTATGTGATCATCCTTACTTACCAAAAAACCAACGGGACGAATTCCAATACCGGCCGCGCCTCCAACTCCGTTCCCTTCTCCTTCGCCTTTATCTTTAGCGCCTCCTTTACCCTCACCTGCTCCACCACCAAAGCCCATACCAATGCTCATAACAGGAACACAGGTATAATCACCCAATTTAAACTGCTGACCAATTACAGTTTCAGTTTTAGCTTCCGATTTTAAAAACTCGGTAACCTTTT
>CBIHPU010000149.1:0-7856 GCA_966211935.1 uncultured bacterium
TGTTGTTTTTATACAAGTATTTTTAAGAAAGATCCAACGCTGATCACTTTTAATTTTGGATTGAGTGCAGGCGATGCTTCAATCATAAGAAATGCTGTGAAAACACAAGTCTTCGACAGTTTGCAGTTGTGGGATTTTAAAAAACTACCAATATCTGATTTTGAATATCAGATTGGTCAAGGTGTTAACGAAGTAATTTTTAGTCCGGCAAGCCAGGGCGCGCAGCAAACATATTTTTGGGATTTCGGCGATGGCACAACATCTTCCACGTCAAATCCAACACATTCCTATTTAACTGACGGAACATACACCGTCTCGCTAACTACAACAAATTGTGATCTGCAGGGAGTGCACACCAGCACTACGGATACGATTATTCAATTCTGCAGTCATACACCAACAATTTATACCGCTAATGCATGGTTGTGCAATTACGATACGCTCTGGACACAAACAGCAGATTCCTATCAATGGTTTGTTAATGGAGTTTCTTTACCTGAAACCAATCAATACCTAGCGAATTATTTCCAGTACAATATTTCAGGATTTTCCGTTATGTCTGTTGTGAACGGTTGTTCTGAATTGTCAGAAGTATATGCAGAAACTCCTGATTGGTCAGGTTATTACTTTGACGCAGCGGGGGGTGATCCGTGCGCCGGAGATACAGTACCGTTTGCTGTATTGCATACAAGCGGTTCTTTATCCGGTTCTGAAAATATACAATGGTTTAAAAACGATACGCTCTTACCATTGATGACCAATGAAGACACTCTATTTATATCTGCATCCGGTAAATACCAATGCAAAGTTGTAAATCCAAAGTCCAATTGTCACTTAGATACTACGTCTTATGTTCTTGAATTTAATTGTGGCGTGACTGATGTTGAGGAAAACCAGGAATCATCCTGGCGCATCTTTCCAAATCCGGCATCAGAAAGCATTAACATTAATTTTGCTGTAAACCCTGTACAAGAGTCGATCCAGATTTATAATACAACCGGGCGTATGGTAAAATCGGTCACCACATCAGCCACAGCAACGAAAATTGATATTGCAGATTTACCAAATGGGCTCTACTATGTTCGTTTGAAAAAAAATAAACATCGCCCATTGAAATTTATTAAACTGTAGTGAATATTGAATTGACACCGGGAATAGAAACATCAAATGAAAAGAAACTGAATGGGAAAAGGTAATATCTATATTGTTTTTTAAAAACAGACCAACCTGATGACTGAAACACAAAAACCATTACCAAAATGGATACTTATCGTATCAGGACTTTTTGCATTACTTGAAATAATGGTAGGCGTATCATTATTCATTGCACCCGAATCATTTTTGGAGATGGTAGACCTTAAGGCAAAAGGCGTTGACTACGTAATTCAAATGTGGGCGGTCCGGCAATTTGCACTTGGTTTTATTTTTGCTTTTGCGACATTTAAACGTTCAGTTCCGATGCTGATAATTACATACATTTTCTTTTTAGTAATGTTTGCCGGCGACTTCCTGATCGGAGTTTTACAAAAAGAAAATTCACTTATCATTAGCGCTTTGGTGATGTGCGCTATTTCTTCTGTAATGATTTATGTATTAAATAAGAAAAAATAACACTGGCGTGGGACACATTTTTCTTCAATTAATAAAAATCTCACTAACCAAAATTTATAGAGTAAAAAAATCGAAATTATAAATTCTAAAAAAATAAGGAAATGAAAAAGTCATTCTCACTAATTTTAATCATTGCGCTATCCTTCTTCTTTGGTTTCGCGTTTAAAACAATCATCACAGTACAAACTGAGACTCCAAAAGAAATCAGAAAGGCTACCGGCATTGGTGGTATTTTCTTCAAATGCAAAGACCCGAAGAAACTGAAGGAATGGTATCAAACCCATCTCGGACTAAATACCAACCAATACGGTACAGTATTCGAGTGGAGACAAGGTGCTGACACAACAAAAAAAGGATTTACGCAATGGAGTCCCTTTAAGGAAACAACTAAATACTTTGAGCCTTCCACAAAAGACTTTATGATAAACTATCGGGTTGAAAATTTAGTTGCTCTTGTGGCAGAACTGAAAAAATCAGGCGTGACTATTACCGACACCATTGAAACTTATGATTACGGAAAATTTGTTCACATCATGGATCTGGAAGGAAACAAAATAGAATTGTGGGAGCCAAATGATGTTGTGTATGAAAAGCTGGGTCTTGATATGGGCAGCAAAACAACAAAGTAATTGACAGGTAAATCAAAACCGTTAAAGCAAAACAAAAAATAAACTTTCAAAAAATAAGAAACAAATGAAAAAAGTAACAGGCATTGGCGGCGTTCTCTTCAAATGCAAAGACCCGAAAAAAGTGACAGAGTGGTACAAAAAACATCTTGGATTAAATACAAATCCATATGGCGCAACATTTGAATGGTATGAAGAATCAGACAGCACAAAAAAAGCGCAAACACAGTGGACTCCATTTGCTGAAACAACAAAGTATTTTGAACCTTCAACAAAAGACTTTATGATTAATTACAGAGTGGAGAATTTGGTTGAACTTGTTGAGCAACTCAAAAAAGACGGTGTTACTATAGTGGATAAAATTGAAACATATGATTATGGTAAATTTGTACATATTCTTGACGCGGAAGGAAACAAGATTGAACTTTGGGAGCCTGTTGATTGATTAAGCAGTTGAAGAAATTTGAAAATCCCCATTTTAATTTTCAATGCCTTTAAAATAGAAACTACAATTACTCTAAATTGTTTTGCATGAATAAAACCAACTCACAAAACGAGCGCATTGCTAAGATGACCTTCTCCACTGTTTATCCGATGTATCTCGCAAAAATTGAAAAGAAAGGCAGAACAAAAGAAGAACTGCATGAGGTTATTGAGTGGCTTACAGGCTTCGACAATAAAAAACTGCAGCAGCTGATTAAAGACAATGTCACTTTTGAAGCATTCTTTCACCAGGCTTCGCTAAACCCGAATGCTAAACTCATCACGGGAGTAATTTGCGGTTATCGTGTAGAGGAGATTGAAGATCCGTTAACAAGAAAGGTGAGGTATTTAGATAAATTGATAGATGAATTAGCGAAAGGAAAAAAGATGGAAAAGATTTTGCGTGGATCGTAAATTGATAGGCCACGCAGTTCTATTGAAAAAAACATACCTTCAAAACAAAAATATTTATTCCAAATAAGCATGAAAGCTACATTTGTTCTGACAATAATACTCGCACTCAGCATTCTGTCAGCCTGTCAACAAAAAAAGGACGATCCGAAAATACAAAATAAAATACTGTCATATTATTTTCACTTAATAAACACGAGTTACTAAAATAAATAAAACTCATAAACAACAAGCGACTTTGTTCTGTTTGAAAATGGCCGGATCTGGAACAACGATAGTTTAGTTGTACTCAATCCGAATATAAAATCTTTTAAAGGAACCTGGACGCTTGACAAGATGAAAGTGAACATAGATGAAACAAGCGGGGACGTGGTTTATTTTAATCACGGAGATTTTGTATTTAATGATACCATAAAGCGGCAAATTGACTGGCTTGAAAGCGCGACCTTTAGAAAAGTTGATGGAAAATGGAAAATGAATTTTCTTCATTCAACAATTCGGGAGTAAGTTTTCTCCTCTAAATTTGGTACACTCATATCGATAACCATTTTCACCATGGCAGAAAAAAAATCAAAACTTGCACAAATAAAAACCAAACCAACCGCCGCGAGCGTGGAGGATTTTATCAATAAGATCGCGGATGAACAAAAGCGTGAAGACAGTTTTGTGCTTTTGGAGATGATGAAAAAAGCGACGAAGGAAGAACCGGTATTATGGAGCAATTCCATTATCGGTTTTGGAATTAAAAGATATAAAAGTCCAACCACCGGCAGGGAAGTTGATTGGCTCAAAATTGGGTTCTCACCTCGCAAAGCGAATCTGTCTTTATATTTTACTGCCGGATTAAAAGTACATGAAGCGGCTCTAAAAAAACTTGGCAAACACAAAACCGGAGCAGGTTGTCTTTACATAAACACACTGGAAGACATCGATCTGAAAGTACTGAAGGGAATGATTGACGCGTCCACAAAAAAAGATTAGGCAAACCAGTTCACTGAGCATTGGCGTTATCGCATCCCTAAAACCACACACCGCTATTTTTCTCAGGTCGAAGGAAATTTTTCTTCAATTAAAGGCTGTAACATTTGGCCACAGTTAAACGTCATAATCTCGTTTAAACCAAAGACCCATGAGAAAATCATTTTCAATAGTGCTGCTGTTTTTATTGACATCTTTTTGTTTTGCCAATACAACTCTAAAAGCGTTCCCCGACTCATCAGCATTACAAAAAACCACTGTTGACACCGTAATTAAAATAGATGCTCATCCTGATCTGGGATTTAATTTTCCATATTACCTGAGAATTCCCAAAGGCCTCGACAAAAATAAAATTCAATATCTGCTTGTTGAGACCAATAATACCGGCGTCAACGACACATTATTGTTTCATGAAAAGCAAGCACATTTACAAATCATTCGCTATTCTCTCGGAAGCAGTCTGTGCCCCACGCTTAAAGTTCCTTTCTTAATGCCGGTGTTTCCGCGGCCCGCAAAGGAATGGAAAATATATACGCATGCTTTTGACGCAGACGCGGCGGCAATTAAAAATGGTGAAATGAAAAGACTTGATCTGCAGCTTATCGCTATGACTGAACACGCAAAACTTGAATTAAAAAAATACGAAATCAATTTGGAAGAAAAATTTTTACTGAATGGATTTTCAGCATCAGGAACTTTTGCTAATAGGTTTACATTGATTCACCCATCCCTGGTTGCAGGAACTGCGTGTGGAGGCATTAATGCAATTCCGGTTTTAAGTACTTCCAGATTGGAAAACGCCGAATTGAATTTTCCACTAGGAGTAAACAATTTTGAGGTACTGTTTTCAAAAAAATTCAACCTGGAAGCGTATCAGCAAGTGCCACAATTTATTTACATGGGAGAAAATGATACGAACGACGCAGTGTTATTTGATGATGGATACAGCAATTCGGAAAGAAAATTAATTTTTAAAGTATTAGGTAAAGCAATGTTACCTGGCAGGTTCCGAAAATGTGAATCGGTCTATATCCAAAATAAAACAAATAGTTTTTTCAAAGTTTATCCCGGCATCGGACACGAAACCGATCAAAAAGTATTTTTAGAGGTATTCGACTTTTTTAGTAAGATCATATCAGGCTAATAATATTCTCTCAGAACTTAATTTTTCTTATGTGCTATTTTGCGAAAAATTATTCAATCACAATTTTTCGCCCGGCTTTCCTGCCCTGGAACAAAATTTCTTCATATAGATTGTCGCATTACTGTACAGCGCACTACTTCAATAATTTTTTTTAATTTGGCTTTTACGACCCATTTCTTGTTACTAAAAAAAGAAAAGGATAAATAAATCATTCCCGAATATGATATTCAACCGGAAGATGGCTTCAATTTTTAATGTTCTTTTGATATTAAATAACTCATGGACCAACTTAACAAAAACATCACAGAAAATTTTCTCCAGTCGTTTGTTGATGCGTTTAACGCTCATGACCTGAACGCTATAATGTCGCTTATGACTGATGACTGTGTGTTTGAAGCTTCGGCAGGACCAGATATGGATGGAGAAAAACATTCGGGAAAGGAAGAAGTCAGAAAGGCATTTGAAAATGTTTTTGCTACGTTTCCGGATGCACAATGGAGAAATCCCAAGCATTTTATTTCCGGCAACAGAGGTTTTTCGGAATGGATCTTTACCGGAACCAAAACTGATGGCACCAGGGTTGAAGTAACAGGTTGCGACCTGTTTACTTTCAGGGACGGAAAAATAGTGGTTAAGAATTCCTATAGGAAAAATCGGTTGCCGGAAAAATAATGATTTAATCTGGCGGCGGCTTCAAAACTTTTGTATCACAAAAAATCTATTTAATTTCAGGGAAAGCGGAGTTTTGATTTAACCACTTAAAGCAATCATGAATTTCAAATTCCAATATCTCATCACCGTAATTCTGGCTTTTTCAATTATTTTGGCGCTGACAAGCTGCACGACAATATTTACAGGATTTTACGGAATGAAGAAACACAAACAAGTTGATGAAGAAATTATTTTACTTTACTCAAAAAAATATAATATTGCGATTGCTGATAGCTATGAGCTTGATACTTCCTATATTTCATTTATAAATTCTCTAAACAGCACACGATATAAAGCGCAACGAAAAAATCATTATCAACCCTTACAGTCATTGTACTACGACAACTCGGGACAGTTGCAATCATTTCAGATCAATTGCTACGCCGGTGGTTTTCCAAATCTTAAATGGGACAGAAACGATATAATGACAACTTTCCCTCCGAAACAGCAAGCGCCCCTGGATAGCGTCATTCCATTTGAAACGCAGATAAAATATTTACTCCCTCTATCCCAAACAAAGAAACTTACGACAGATAGCTGCGATTACATTGTGGTTGTATTTTGGAACAGGTTCATGGGCAGGCAGAGTAAACGGTTGATCCGCTTTGTTCAGAACAACAGCAAACTTACCACAGACAAAAAAGTAAAAATTATCTACGTAAATAATGACAATGTTTTTGGGAAAGATTGAAAGATAATTTTTATAACAAAGTAACATAACGCATTTCATACAAATCAATATGAAAAAAATAGCATTGTTATGGGCTGCAGTGGTTTTATTCATAGGAAACTGCACTATCGATAATAAATATAATTACACCAAAGTTCCAATTGATCAATATATTGTCGGGACGTGGCTTCAAGACTCAACTAATAAAAAACTTCACCCGCAGAAACATAAAAGCATTAGGATTGTTGAGTACTTACCCAACAATAAGGGCGTTAGCTATTTCTATAGCTTCCGGCACAATAAAGTTTACATGTATAACTTCGATGGGTATGAATTGTCAGATACATCGTTGATTTTTAAGGATAGTGACGATATAGTATCTCCGCCAAATTGGGATCACTACCGTCTGGTAAGGATGGGACCCGACAATTTTAAACTCATTGCTGAATTTGCAGTGAGTGGTTGGTCATTTCCAGAACAAGATTCAATTATATATTATTCTCGCATTAACAATGCTGACGACTATTTAGATTCATTAATGAAAATCGAGAAACCAATCGGAATTACTTGTCCACATCCCGACTTAACACAATTACATGGGTATTGGAAAGAAGACTCTACAGAAGAAATAAACTTTACCTCAATCGCAAAGTATGATTATATCTTCATAGACACAGCCGGAACTTACCATAATCTTTGGTTGGGACGAAATCCTCATCACCAACAAAATAATTTCGTTATTAAAGATAACGAACTTATTTTTGAAGATGGCAATATGCCAATTAAATGTCTTGATCAGGATCATTTAATTTTCGAATTGATCAGTGAAAATGATTATTCTGCAATATATTATTCCAGGATCAAGCCGGATAAAATAATTCCGGACAGTCTGAGGATTGACAAAAAATGATTCGATATTTACGTTAAGTTTTGTGTAAGATTATTATGTAATTGCAAAACAATAGCCTGAAAATCATTTTGGGGCAAGAAAATTCAACGTTGAAAAGGGAATCAAATGATGGATTTTAATATGCTAGCCGATAAAAATCACAGAATAACGGTAAATGTTGGACTCCAGATTCTAGCTTAATTTATCACCTTTGTTCAGGCAGCGCCGGATCCCAGGCTTAGCAATTATTAAACTTGCGTCAAAATTATTGCATGTCTGCGAATAATTCCCGTTTGCCACGAAAATGAACAGATTTGTAGTTTTATTTGCGAT
>CBIHPU010000150.1:0-7820 GCA_966211935.1 uncultured bacterium
TGGTTTCGATAGTGATCTGCTCTTTTTTTATCGTTGAGAACGTAATGCAGAATGCAGCGCTTAATCCGGAAACGCTGATGTGTTTAAGTATTGTTGGCGCCCTCGCCGGTTTTCTTATTTTCAACTGGCATCCGTCTAAAATGTTTATGGGGGATACAGGCTCACAGTTTTTAGGTGTGTTTCTCGCAATTATGGGAATTGAATTTTGTTGGAACGTTCCACTTGATGAACCGGCATCTTTCAGTTCATCTTCCGTCACTTATTTCCCGTTAAAGAATGTTATTCTGGTTTCACTTGTGTTCATTCTTCCGTTAACTGATACCACCACAGTTTTTATCAATCGTCTGCTTAAAGGCACTTCACCCTTCATTGGCGGCAAGGATCATACAACACACCACCTGTTTTTTAAAGGAATAACTGAGAAAAGAATTGCCATACTTTTTGTCGTAATCGGTTCAATTTCCTGTGTTATTGCGCATTACCTTATGACCTCTACTTCATATAAAATTCAGGATTATTTAGTATATTTATTATATCCTGTGCCGGTCGCGCTGGCCCTGTATCTCAACACCAGAATACAGAAAAAAAAGAAGTGAGATTCCCCGAAAAAATAAAAAACATAATTCAGTCTTTGCCCTCCTGGAAAAAGATCGGTATTGTGTTTTCTTTCCTGCTTGTGTTATCATTGATCATTAATTTTTTTTCGTTTGCGTCATTGGAAAATGCAAACAACACCTACCGCGATTATTTCTCATCAACCAGTCGCCTATTTGGCATTAACCTCCCTAAAGACATGAGTTTTGCCGGCGAGGCAATGCCACGATCAGATTTCGCGGTTCGCGAGGCTTTTGAACGTGAATTTCTGCATTCAGTTTATTGGCAGAAAAGCATGATCCGCCTGATCAAAAGATCTTCACGCTGGTTTCCGGTCATAGAACCTATTCTCAAAAAACACGGAGTTCCGGATGATATAAAATATATCGCGCTGGCTGAATCACATCTCACAAATTCAATCAGTCCCCGTCAGGCGGTAGGCTTTTGGCAATTGATAGAGACAACCGCCAAGCATTATGGACTGGAAATAAATGATGAAGTGGATGAACGTTATTCAGTGGAGAAATCGACTGAAGCAGCGTGTAAATATTTTAAGGAGGCGTATAAGAGATTTGGAAACTGGACGCTCGCTGCGGCCAGTTACAACCTTGGTATGGGTGGGATTGAAACGCAACTCAATAAACAAAAAGTGAACAGTTATTATGATCTTTTATTGAATGAGGAAACTGGTCGTTATGTTTATCGGGTTATTGCATTGAAATGTATTATTGAAGACCCGGATTTTTTCGGCATTATCTTCAGTAAAAAAGATTTGTATCAGAAGGTTCCGACAGTGACTGTAAATGTTGATTCCTCAATAACAGATCTGGTAGATTTTTCTATTAGACAAGGTTATAATTATAAAATTCTGAAAATATTTAATCCCTGGTTAAGGAAAACACAATTGATTAATCCTGAAAAAAAATTGTATCACATAATTTTTCCTAAAAAGGAATATATACATAAAAGTTATGACGATATTGAAGGTGAAGTTTTAAAAGAGGGGCTCAGGCTCGATTCAGTTAAATCAAGCGCTGTGACTGATACAATTGGATTGAATCTCACGAAGAAACATTCCGGCGTTATTCATATTGTTAAGGACAGTGACTCGTGGGAATCTATTTGTAAAAAATATGGCGTAAGCAAAGAACAGATTGTGTTATGGAACATGCTTGATGAGAACAGTGTTCTTGAGCGGGGAATGGAATTTGTTATTTTTCCTGTTCAGCAAAAGGAAAATAACGACGATAAAAAAAGTGATAAAAGTACAAAGAAGGGAATATGATGGATGAGAAGGATGAGATGATTGAAGTGACAGGAGCCCGTGTTCACAATCTGAAAAACATAAACATAGAAATACCAAGAGAAAAGCTGGTCGTTATAACAGGATTGAGCGGAAGTGGAAAATCTTCTCTGGCGTTTGACACAATTTATGCAGAGGGTCAGCGAAGATATATTGACAGTTTCTCAAGTTACGCGCGACATTTTCTGGGAAGTCTCGAGCGGCCGGACGTAGATAAAATTTCAGGACTCTCGCCGGTAATATCAATTGAACAAAAGACAGTAAACAAGAACCCACGTTCAACTGTCGGTACGATCACTGAAATATATGATTTCCTCCGTTTGCTGTATGCAAGAGCCGGAGAAGCATTTTCATATGTTACAGGAGAAAAAATGGTCAGGTATTCTGATGATCAGATCATACAACTTATTCTTAAAGATTTTGCGGGAAAACGAATTCTGTTGCTGTCGCCTTTGGTTAAAGGAAGGAAAGGACATTATCGTGAGTTGTTTGAGCAGGTTCGCAAGCAGGGTTATACAAAAGTTCGGGTAGACGGTGAGGTTAAAGATATCGCCGCTAAAATGCAGGTCGATCGCTATAAGATCCACGACATAGAAGTTGTTATTGACCGCATGGAAG
Organism: uncultured bacterium; assembly: GCA_966211935.1. Lineage (GTDB taxonomy): Bacteria > Bacteroidota > Bacteroidia > B-17B0 > Aurantibacillaceae > AM-1111. The sequence goes on from CBIHPU010000150.1 coordinate 2,516, forward strand.
TGAATGATGATAATAAAACAAGATTATCACAATCACTTCAAATTGCCATGAAGCAAGGCAAAGGAACAATGATGGTGATGGAACATATAGAGAAGAACGGCAATAAAATTAAACCCCGCTTTTTCTCCCGTTACCTGATGTGTCCTACTTCAGGAATTTCCTATGATGAACCGGCGCCGAATTTATTCTCCTTCAATTCACCATATGGAGCTTGTCCAAAATGTAACGGACTCGGTGTGATTTCTGAAATCGATATCAATAAAATTATTCCGGATAAAGATCTGTCAATTAAAAAAGGAGCCATTGCGCCGCTGGGCTCATATAAAGACAATTGGATGTTCTCCCAACTACAGGCTATTGGAAAAAAATATGGGTTCACGCTGGATACTCCGTTTGGAGAAATTGATGATGATGCGGTAAGCGTTATTCTTTTCGGAACAGATGAAGTTTTCAAAGTTAAGACTGATGGAAATTCCTCCGGATATAATTCCAGTTTTGAAGGAATTGCTTCTTTCATAACCCGGCAGGCTGGAGAAGAGGAGTCGGCTGGAATGCAGCGATGGGTTCAGGGTTTCAGTAATAAAGTAGAATGCCCGACGTGTAACGGTACACGGTTGAAAAAAGAAGCGCTGTATTTTCGCATCAACGAAAAAAATATTGCGGAGTTAGCTGAGCTGGATATAAGTGTGCTGAATGATTGGTTCAAAAATATTGAGAAGCGCTTAACACGTCAGCAAAATATTATTGCGGAAGAAATATTAAAAGAGATCCGCGCAAGAATAGGGTTTCTGCTTGAAGTTGGATTAGATTATGTTACACTTAACAGGCCTTCGCGTTCATTAAGTGGCGGAGAAGCGCAACGGATTCGACTTGCAACACAAATTGGTTCGCAACTGGTTGGCGTATTATATATTCTTGATGAGCCGAGCATTGGTTTGCACCAGCGCGACAATCAGCGATTAATTGAAGCTTTAAAGAATCTTCGCGATGCCGGTAACTCTGTGCTGGTAGTAGAACACGACAAAGACATGATCCTCGAATCTGATTTTGTTATTGATATCGGACCGGGAGCAGGTGTGCATGGAGGAAAAGTTGTTGCCGCGTCTCATCCTTCAGAACTTTTAAAGTTCAATACCGTTACTGCCGAATACATTAGCGAAAAGCGTGAAATAAAAATTCCAGCGATAAGAAGAAAAGGCAACGGAAAAAAGCTGGTAATTAAAAATGCGAGCGGACACAACCTGAAAGATGTTTCAGCAGAATTTCCTTTAGGAACATTGATCTGTGTAACGGGAGTTTCAGGAAGCGGAAAGTCAAGCCTAGTAAATGAAACACTTTATCCCGCTTTAAGCAAACATTTTTATGGCGCGGAGAAAAGGCCATTGCCTTACAAAAAAATTGATGGTCTGCAGCATATAGATAAAGTGATCGATATTGATCAGTCTCCAATAGGAAGAACGCCGCGTTCAAATCCGGCAACCTACACAAATGTGTTTACAGACATTAGAAATTTATTCGCTGAATTGCCTGAATCGAAGATTCGCGGATATAAGCCGGGAAGATTTTCATTCAACGTAAAAGGCGGAAGATGTGAAACCTGTCAGGGTGCTGGAGTAAAAACTATTGAGATGAATTTTCTTCCTGACGTTTATGTGATGTGTGATGAATGCAATGGTAAACGTTACAATCGTGAAACACTTGAGATCCGTTATAAAGGAAAGTCTATCAGTGATGTGTTGAATATGACGATAGAACATGCAACTTCATTCTTCGAGCATATTCCTTCCATTTTTCAGAAAATAAAAACAATTAATGAAGTTGGGCTGGGTTATATTACGTTGGGACAACCCGCGACAACATTATCGGGTGGTGAGGCGCAACGCGTGAAACTGGCAACGGAACTTTCAAAACGTGACACAGGAAATACTTTTTATATTCTGGATGAACCCACAACCGGTTTGCATTTTGAAGACATTCGAATTTTATTGGAAGTATTGAACCGTTTGGTTGAAAATGGAAATACTGTTGTTGTGATAGAACATAACCTTGATATCATTAAAACAGCGGATCACATCATAGATCTTGGTCCTGAAGGCGGAAAGCGCGGCGGAACAATCCTGTGCACGGGTACACCAGAGGAAATTATTAAACACAAGGAAAGTTTTACGGCAAAATTCCTGAAGAAGGAACTGAAAAAATAATAGTTTAACTTTAGCATTTTATTTTATAGTAGTATGACAGATAAGAACGAAGAAAAAATCAGAAAGGCCTTCGCGGAGAAAGATTGGAACGATATTAAGGCGTCGGACTCATGGCAGATTTTCAAAATCATGAGCGAGTTTGTTGAAGGTTTTGAAAAAATGCAACGAATAGGACCCTGCGTTTCAGTTTTTGGAAGCGCAAGAACCAAACCCGACAATATATATTATCAGCTTGCTGATGAGATCGCATTCAAATTGGTAAAAGAAGGATACGGTGTTATCACAGGTGGCGGTCCGGGTATAATGGAAGCTGCAAACAAAGGCGCAAAGCGCGGTGGCGGAAAATCTGTTGGATTAAATATCGTTCTTCCATTTGAGCAAAAACATCACGACTTTATAGATAACGATAAGGCCATCAACTTCGATTACTTTTTTGTTCGTAAAACAATTTTCCTGAAATATTCGCAAGGGTTTATTGCTATGCCTGGAGGTTTCGGTACGATGGACGAGTTGTTTGAAGCGCTGACGTTGGTGCAGACGCATAAGATCGCTCAGTTTCCGGTTGTACTTGTAGGTACATCGTACTGGACAGGAATGCTGGAGTGGATGAAGGCGACAATGCTTTCTGGCGAGCATAATATCAATCCTGCGGATCTTGAATTATTTAAAATGGTTGATTCCGCGGAAGAGGCGGTTAAACATATAGTTGATTTCTATTCACGATATCTGCTCAAACCAAACTTCTGATTTCAATTATCTCCAATTTAAAACGCCTGAAGTATTTTCTTCAGGCGTTTATTTTTTATCGAATGAAGTTATCGTATTATTATTTTTGGGGTTACCGTTTTATCACCAGCTTTGATTTTTAAAAAAAAAATTCCTGATGCTAAATCCGATGTGGAATATTTGATTTCCTGTTCTCCGCTCTGATCCTTCAACATTGCAACATCCGCAATTTTGTTACCAGGAACATCAAAAATGGTAACACTCACATCAGTATTGCTGGTTAAATTGAATTGAATTGTGATCTGATCTTCGAACGGGTTTGGTGAAAGTGTAAGTGAATTTTCAAAAACACTTTCTTCAATTCCTACTCCAACAATGTAAACAAGCTTGCATATAGTGTCGCTGCATCCTGGTACAGGCGGTGGATTTAAAATTGCGCAAACCAACTTGAAACCATTTGTAGTATACTGGTGTGTTGTTGTTGTTCCAACCCCGGTTCCCCCATCTCCGAATGACCATCCAACAACTGGGATGAACCCTCCGCCAGCAACAGTTGCTGTAAAAGTTATATCTCCATCTGTTCCGGTCCAGGTGAAATCAAGTGAACAGGCTGGAATATCTACAGTGTCGCAAAACTGAGCGATACAACCTTGCTGATCTGTCATTGTAACACAAACGGTGTAAGTTCCCGGTGTTGCATAGGTATGCGTTGTGAAAGCACCCGTTCCCAGGTTCCCGTCACCAAAATCCCAGTCATATGTATCTCCAAAATTAAATGGATTGGCAGTGAACGTTTGAAATGTTCCGCTTGCAAAATTGGTCCAGCTTACTGTACATGTAGGTGTTCCCACAACAACCATTACCGAATCACAAATGGTATCTGCCATACAGGCTCCTGAAACGTGATTAATTATTACGCATGCATAATAAGTTCCGGGCGAATAAACGTTTGAAGGATTGGCTCCCGTACCAGTGTTACCATCTCCAAAATCCCACGCGAATGTGTAATTTGAGTTATTTGGCGTTGCAAAAAACTGAACGGTTCCTGTAGTGGAATCAAGGGAGTAAGTATAATTTCCGTTTACTTGTCCCGGTATTGTAAGTGTATCACTATAAGTGTTGGTGCAACCGTTACTGGTAACTATTGAAAGATTCACAATATAAATTCCGCAGGTGTTGTAAGTATGAACAGGATTAACCTGCGCGGAAGTAGTAAAATCTCCGAAATTCCAGAAGTTGTTGAGTATAGTTCCTGATTGTGTACTGGAAGTATTGGTGAAAGTCGCGGTTGTTCCCGAAAGAGAATAGGTGAATGAAGCCTGACATGGAAGGATTGTAACTGAAATTGAATCGCAGAATGTATCAGCTACGCAGATGTTATTTGTATCTGAAATTATTACACATGCAAAATAAGTTCCGTTGGTATAGGTAGTGCTCGCAGAAGATCCATTACCTGTGTTTCCATCGCCAAAATCCCAGGCGTAAGAAAAATTTCCATTAACAGGCGTAGCATTGAAACTTGTGCTTCCGCTTGTTGCATTCACAGAATATGTGTAAGATGCGTTTATCTGTCCGCTAATACTTATTGTATCAGCAAAAGTACTTGTGCAATTGTTGTTTGTTGTAATGGTGAGCGTGGCAATATAAGTTCCGCAGCCTGGATAAACGTGAACAGGATTTTGAACGGTATCCGAATTTAAATCTCCAAAAGTCCAGGACCAGCTCGAGATCGTGTCATTCGTTACGGAAGAAGCATCCGTGAAATTCACAGTATCTCCCGTTGATGTTAACGTAAATGACGCCTGGCACGAAGGTGTAAGAGAAACTGTAACCGCATTGCATACCGTATCATTCGCGCAAACTCCATTTGTGTCTGAAATAATTACGCAGACTGTATACGTTCCATTTGTATAATTTGTATTTACTGTATCGCCGTTTGCCACATTTCCATTTCCGAAATCCCACGCGTACAAATAATTTCCTCCAACCGGACTTGCAACGAAATCTGTATTTCCGTTTGTTGGATTAACAGTATGTGAATACGCTCCGTTTATCGAAGTTGAAATGTCAATTGTATCGCTGTAGGTTGAACTGCAGCCGGATGAAGTGGTGATCGATAATTGTGCTATGTAAGTTCCGCAGGATGCGTAAGTGTGTCCGGGATTTTGATTTATACTGCCGCTCAGGTCACCAAAGGTCCAGGTCCAGTTGCTTATTGTATCGCCCGGCGCTGAAGTCGTATCAGAAAAACTGACTGAATCTCCAATTACAACGTAAGAAAAACCCGCGGTGCAGGGTGGATAAATTGTTATTGCGGCACAATTAGTATCAGGAGTACAAACGCCGTTTATGTCCGAAAGAATTAAACAGGCATTATA
>CBIHPU010000151.1:0-7817 GCA_966211935.1 uncultured bacterium
CTTGTGTCCGGAAGAAGCCGGATTAAGATTGTTCAATGGATGCCCGGACAAAGATGGCGATGGCATTATGGATGAAGCTGATGCTTGTCCCGACGTTGCAGGTCCTAAAGAGTACAAAGGTTGTCCTGATAAGGATGGTGACGGTGTGTTAGATAAGGAAGACGGTTGTGTAGACGTTGCAGGTCCGGTTGAAAACAAAGGTTGCCCTTGGCCTGATTCTGACAGAGACGGAATTTATGACAAGGACGATCAGTGTCCTGACGTTGCGGGAATTCCTGGTCAAAACGGTTGTCCTGAAATGAAAGCGGCAGAGAAAAAAGTAATTGAGCAGGCCTTCAAGAGCCTGGAGTTTGCCACAGGAAAAGATGTAATTAAAGCTGTTTCTTATAAATCGTTGAATGATCTTGCTAAGCTGTTGAAAGAGCACAGCAAAGACTGGACGCTGAAACTAAGCGGGCATACTGATGATAGGGGAGACGCTGCTAAGAACATGTTGTTATCAGAGAAAAGAGCGAAGGCAGTGAAAAATTATCTCGTGAAAAAAGGAGTGAAAGCCGATAAAATTATTGTGGAGTGGTTTGGTCCTACACAGCCAATTGCGCCAAACGATACCGAAGAAGGAAGGCAAAAGAACAGAAGGGTGGAGATGAAGATTATCTTCAACAAATAAACAGTTGTTTTTTAGAATGGATCGAAACCGGCAGAATAAATTTGCCGGTTTCTTTTTTTAACCTGGTTGAGTTAGCGATTGTTTGTTCAAACTGCGATAAACCACACTCTGAATGTGTCTTTTCAACATCTTTTCGTTAATATAAACAGACAGCAATCATTGAAAAAAAGCGGGATTTAAGGTAATTTAGGTTGCTTATATTTTGAGTTATGAAAGCATTCATTTTTCCGGGACAGGGTTCACAATTTTCAGGGATGGGTAAGGACCTCTACGAGAGCAAGCCCGAAGCAAAAAAGCTTTTTGAACAGGCTAATGATGTACTTGGATTCAGAATAACAGAAATTATGTTCTCCGGAACTGAAGAAGAGCTCAAGCAGACGAAGGTAACACAGCCCGCAATTTTTCTTCACTCCGTAGTAATGGCTCTTACTTCAGTTGAAGGAACGCCTGATATGGTTGCCGGTCATTCGCTCGGAGAATTTTCCGCGCTTGTTGCAAACCGTAGTCTTGAGTTTGTTCCTGCTTTACAATTGGTTTCTAAACGCGCGCTTGCAATGCAGAAAGCATGTGAAATAAACCCGAGTACAATGGCGGCTGTGTTGGGAATGGATGATGTCAAAGTAGAGGAAATCTGTAAACAGATTATGAATGAAACTGGCGAGGTAGTTGTTGCGGCTAATTATAATTGTCCGGGTCAGCTGGTGATTTCCGGTTCAAATAAAGGGATAGAAATTGCGTGCGAACGTTTAAAAGCGGCCGGTGCAAAAAGAGCATTGGTACTTCCAGTCGGAGGGGCGTTTCACTCACCGTTAATGGAACCGGCGCGTGTTGAACTGGAAGCTGCTATCAATTCAACAGCTTTCAGTAATCCAATTTGCCCTGTGTATCAGAACGTAAACGCTAAAGCTGTTTCGGACCCGAACCAGATAAAATTAAACCTGATCGCTCAACTTACTGCTCCTGTTCGCTGGACGCAAACTGTTGAGCAAATGATTAAAGACGGAGCAACATCTTTTGTGGAGATTGGACCAGGCAAAGTGCTGCAGGGTCTGGTGAAAAAAGTAAACAAGGAGATTGAAGCGTTGAGCGCTTAATAACTCTTACCATGAAAAAACTATTAATCACAATTGTATTTTGTTCGTTTGCGTTGGCGGCATTTCCGCAATTTGTGAGCGGTCTTGGTTTTTTTGCCGCGGGCAATGCAAGCAGGCACCGTTACAGCGATAAAAATACGCCTGAAACTTTTGGTAGTCATCGTGGTCGCTTGATCCTGCGTCCGGGTGGCGGAATCGTTGGCGATTTTTTTCCGGGCAATGTGAAATGGAGAACTGAATTTGAATACAGCATGCTTGGCTCTAAAGAAACTGTTTCAGTTGAAGGATCAAATCAAAAGTTCAGAAACAAACTTGATTATATCGATTGGAATAATTTTCTTAAAGTTCAATTGGAAACTTATTCGGGTTTTCCGTACCTGATGGCTGGAGCAAGAGTTGAGTATTTGTTCAGAAACAAGCCTCAGGCCTATATACCGGTAATGAACAGTCTCTCTCAGTTTCATTTCAGTTGGGACGTAGCTGCGGGATTTGAGTTCATGGCTTATGGTCCTGCCCGTTTGTTTGCAGAGTATCATTTTTTCTCGGACATTCCTGCTTTATACAACAAAGACAATGTAAAAGTCAGAGGAATAACACACGAGCTCCGCGTGGGTATCATGTTCCGGTTTCAAAATAAAGGAGACAATTGTAATGCACCGATTTATAACGATCCATATTAATCACCCCCACAAATAAAAAATCTTGTGATCTCAAAAGAAACTCTTTATTCACTCACCAAAAGTGTGATGCTTCCGCAGGAAGAAATGTTGGAAGTTGGAAGAAAAAAAGGCAAATTATACATAGGGATTCCGCGTGAAATCGCGTTCCAGGAAAACAGGGTTGCACTGGTGCCGGATGCTGTTGCGCTGCTTGTAAATCTTGGTCATCATGTAGTGATTGAAACCGACGCGGGAAAATCAGCGAACTTCCAGGATAATGATTATTCTGAGGCAGGCGCGGAGATCGCATACTCGCCGGAATCAGTTTATAAAGCGGAGATCATTTTAAAGATTGCGCCACCTACTTTGGGTGAGATAGAAATGATGACACAAAAGCAAACCTTGCTTTGCGCGCTTCAGCTTACAGTTGCTCCGGAAGATTTTCTTAAAAAACTAATTGCGAAAAAAGTGAACGCAGTCGCGTATGATTGGATCATGGATGAACAGGGAATATTTCCTGTTATACGCGCAATGGGTGAGATCGCGGGCGGCGCATCCATTTTGATCGCGGCGGAATATTTGTCCAACACAAACAATGGTGTGGGTGCAATACTTGGAGGTATTTCCGGAATATCACCGACAGAAGTTGTGATCATTGGCGCCGGAACTGTGGGTGAATTTGCCGCGCGCGCTGCAATTGGATTGGGAGCATACGTAAAAGTATTCGACAACTCTACTTCACGTTTGCGCAGGTTGCAGAATACATTGGGTACAAGAATTTTCACTTCAACAATACAACCAAAAGTACTTGCCAAGCACTTAAGAAGCGCGGATGTACTTATAGGCGCATTAAGGGCGACAAGAGGACGTACTCCAATTGTAGTAACGGAAGAGATGGTAGCGGAAATGAAAGTAGGAAGTGTGGCTGTGGACGTAAGTATTGATCAGGGTGGAGTTTTTGAAACATCACAGGTAACGAATCATACCAAACCCGTTTTCAGAAAACATGGCGTAATTCATTATTGCGTTCCGAATATCGCATCCCGTGTCGCGCGTACAGCGTCTTATGCTTTCAGTAATATATTTTCCAATATTCTTATTAATATGGGAGATGAAGGAGGATTTGAAGGTCTGATAAGAAAAGATGCAGGACTCCGCAATGGAGTTTATTTGTATAACGGCGTTCTCACAAGCGAGATACTTGGAGAGAAATTCAAATTGCCTTTTAAAGACATCAGCCTGCTTATGGCTATGTTCTGATCACTCCTTTTTTTCTGTTAATAGTTGCAGGAGTTTCAGTCCATAACACACTCTGCAAGATCAATGTGCATTTTTAACGGGGTTTATACGTGCATTTAGCCTATCTTTGCGCGCTTATATTTATAAAGAATGACATTTGCTGAATTAGGTTTAAAGCAGGAATTGCAGAAAGCCGTTGCCGATCTGGGATTTGAAAATCCAACTCCTGTACAGGAAAAAACTATTCCGGTGTTGCTGGAAAGAGATACTGATGTTGTTTCTCTCGCGCAGACAGGGACAGGTAAAACGGCCGCCTTTGGTCTTCCACTCTTGTCCAAAGTTGACATGCATGAAAGAAGAACGCAGGCTCTTGTACTTGCTCCAACGCGTGAGTTATGCGTACAGATTACAAACGATCTTAAAAATTTCTCAAAATATCTTGGCGGTTTAAATGTACTGGCCGTTTACGGTGGCGCATCTATCGATAATCAGATCCGTGATATCAAGCGCGGCGTACAGGTTGTTGTTGCTACTCCAGGACGACTTGTAGATCTCATCAACAGAAGAGCAATTCAGTTGAATGAAGTAAAATATGTTGTGCTTGACGAAGCGGATGAAATGCTCAACATGGGTTTCAAAGAGGATCTCGATATTATTTTGGGTCAAACTCCCTCTGATAAGAGCACCTGGTTGTTTTCTGCAACAATGGCTCCCGAAGTTTCCCGAATTGCCCGCCAATACATGCATGCACCTGAAGAAATTGCAGTTGGAAAAAGAAATCAGGGAGCAGAAAATATTGAACACGTTTTTTATGTGGTGAATAGTCGCGATCGTTACCTGGCTCTGAAAAGAATTGCAGATTACTATCCCGAAATTTATGGTCTGGTTTTCTGCCGTACAAAACTTGAAACGCAGGAAGTTGCTGATGCGCTTATTAAAGATGGATACAGTGCAGACGCATTGCATGGAGATCTTAGCCAGGCGCAGCGTGATTTTGTAATGAAGCGTTTCAGAAATAAAACACTTCAGATGCTTGTTGCTACAGATGTGGCAGCAAGGGGAATTGATGTGGTGAATATCACGCACGTAATCAATTACAACCTTCCTGAAGATAATGAAACCTACACTCACCGTAGCGGAAGAACGGCGCGTGCCGGTAAGCAGGGAATGAGTATTGCTGTTGTAACAAAAAAGGATGTTGGAAGAATAAAGGATCTTGAAAGAAAAATAGGAAAGCCATTCAAAAAAGCAATGCTTCCTACCGGTGGCGATGTATGCGAGAAACAATTGTTTCATCTTGTGCATAAGCTACATGATGTGGAAGTTATGGATGAAGAGATTGAAAAATTTCTTCCGGCCATTTATGAGGAACTTAAAGATCTTTCAAAAGAAGAACTCATTAAGCGCTTTGTTTCTGAAGAGTTCAATCGCTTTTATAATTATTACCAGAATGCACCGGACTTAAATGAAGGTGGCGGTGACGGAAAAGAAGGTTCAGGAAGATCAGTGCGTTTCTTCCTTAATCTTGGAAGATTTGACGGACTAAATAAGCTGATGCTGAAAGATTACCTGGCTGATATAACTGACATTCAGCCGCGAATGGTATTCAACATAGATATTAAAGACAGTTATTCGTTTTTTGAAACGGAATCCAAGTATAAAGATAAATTTCTTGCTCTCAATAAGTCCGGGATTGAATTCAATAGCAGAGAACTGAATCTTGAAGAATCATCGGGTCGTGGAGATGGAGGCGGTGGCCGCAGAGGTGGAAGTGGCGGCGGCGGCAGAGGTGGCCGTGGTGGCGGTAAAGAATTCGGCCGAAAGGATTTTGGCGGAGGAAAACGCGGCGGACGTGATGGTGGCAGCAGAGATGGTGGCGGAGGCGGTGGATTTAATAAAGGCGGAGGACGATTCCGTGACAAATTCAAGAAAAGATAAATTTGCTTTCTTTTTTCGACGTAACCTTCAGTTTATAGTGTAGCATTCTGCCTGGGAAATTTTATCTCAGATTATCTGTTTCATTTTTTTTTGTTTGTGGGATAATGTATTTGTTGAAAGTCAAATACTTCACACCCGTAACATTACATCATCCGCTAAAAATTAGGTACACCTAATAATTATTATTAGATATCCTAAATTTTGTATATTTGCTGCATGGCAGGTGGAAAATCGCTTGAAGAAGTAAACCAAAGTGTCAGTACTGACAAGCCATCAGGCATCCGTAAGTTTTTGGCTTTCGCGGGTCCGGCTTATATGGTGAGCGTTGGTTATATGGATCCTGGAAACTGGGCAACCGACCTTAAAGGAGGAAGTCAGTTCGGATATTCTTTATTGTGGGTGCTTGTGATGTCAAACTTAATTGCGTTGTTGTTGCAAAGTCACAGCGCGCGTCTTGGCATTGTTGCCGGTAAGGATCTGGCGCAGGCTTCCAAAGAAACTTATCCAAGGTTCATCAATCTCTTTCTTTACTTTCTTGCTGAGATAGCGATAGCTGCTATGGATCTCGCTGAGGTCATCGGAATGGCAATCGGACTTCAATTATTATTTAAGATTCCTTTGTTGTGGGGAGTTACGATTACTGTACTTGATACTTTTCTTTTATTGTTCCTTTTAAATTTTGGAATAAGAAAACTGGAAGCAATGATCATATTCCTGGTTGTAATGATTGGCGCTTCTTTTGCTATTGAGATTTTTCTCGCTCACCCCTCGGCAAGCGCAATTGCAGGTGGACTTATTCCCTATATTGAAAATGACCAGGCACTCGTAATAGCTGTTGGTATTATCGGCGCAACCGTAATGCCACACAATCTGTACTTACATAGTTCGCTCGTGCAGACAAGAAAAATTACACGTTCTGACGAAGGGATTAAGAAAGCAATACGATATAACTTAATAGATTCCACCATCGCTCTTAATGCGGCGCTGTTTGTAAACGCCGCAATATTAATTCTTGCTGCCTCTTCTTTTCCAAGCGGCAGCCTGCGTGATAAATTTGAAATTCAGGATGCGCACAGAATGCTGGATTCACTGTTTGGTCCCGTTGTTGCACCTGTACTATTTGCACTCGCGCTTATCGCAGCGGGTCAAAGCTCAACCATAACAGGAACTTTATCCGGGCAAATTGTAATGGAAGGTTATCTCAGTCTTCGCATAAGGCCCTGGTTGCGCAGAATGATGACACGTTTGATCGCAATTATTCCCGCGTTTTGCATTGTATATATTTACGGGGAAGGCGCAGTAGGGGATATGCTTGTAATGAGCCAGGTAATTTTAAGCATGCAGCTTGGTTTTGCTGTAATTCCTTTAATTCATTTTGTCAGTGATAAAACCAAAATGAAAGAATACGTTATTGGAATCTGGGCAAAAGTGCTTTCATGGATAGCGGTATTAATAATTGTTGGACTTAACGTTAAAGTTTTGATGGATGCGTTTGAAGAGGGACTTGAAAATCCATCTGCAAAGTTCTGGATCATTTTTCTCGCAATTCCATTCAGTTTAGTTTGCGGTGCCGTACTTGTGTACATCACATTTCATCCGCTTTTTGCCCGAAGGAAATATTCAGAAATAAAAACTCACGGTGACGTGAAGAATCTGGAAATAAAACTTCCCGCTTCACCGGGACGCATTGCCATTACTGTTGACTTCAGCACATCAGATAGTAAAGCAATCAACAAAGCCTTGCTGCTCGGAGGAAAAAGCGCTGTTTACATGTTGATCCACGTTGTTGAAACTGCTTCAGCATTGGTATCGGGTAACGAAACTATGGACCTGGAAACAAAACAGGATAAACAACAACTTGATAAATATGTTCAGCAGTTAGAAGAACAGGGTTATACTGCTGAATCTGTTCTGGAATTTGGCGATCCAAAAAAAGCGATTCCGCGCGCGGTAAAAAAATGCAATGCCGACCTGCTGATCATGGGATCGCACGGACATAGTACTTTAAAAGATATAATATTCGGCACAACCGTTGAGAGTGTAAGACACAGTGTTGGGATATCAGTGTTAATTGTCTGATCTGCACTTTTCATTGTATTGGATTTCTGAAACTCGTTAGCGAAAATATTTCCAGGATTTTTAATAGTTGAAAACTTTTCTTTTGTGAGTTGACTTGACTATTAAATAAAATGTCATTTAGATTTGCGAAAAAAAAAT
>CBIHPU010000152.1:0-7796 GCA_966211935.1 uncultured bacterium
AAAACAAAATATTTCCTGAAGAAAAATCACTGAATGACACATCAATTAAAAGGGAGTGAAAACTTTTTCATCAAAGACAATATCAAACCGAATATCATAATACTCTTCCCTCTGAATTATTTTTCCTTTCGAATAAAAATTTATTTTTTCCTCCTGCCAACCTTTACCGTTTTTTACCCAGCTTTCAATTACAGCATCTAAGTTTTCCGAAGGAACAATAATTCTTTTTATTCGCAGGAATTTTTTATCCAGCCAGAATTGATTGCTTCCAGCCTTCCCGATAATTGTGTATTTTGAATTATCTGCAACTGTATCGCGGGTTTGAGAAAGATCAAAATTCATTTCATCCAGTCTTGAAATTACATCTCTCAGTGAACGAAAATACATCCCGCCGAGCAACAGCAACAAAATATTTTTATCGTTTTCTTTCGACACAAGTATCCCTTTTCTGAAAGAGAAAACAGAATCGTCGCGGAAAAGAATCCTGTTCTGCGAAGGAAATGTGTCAAAATCAATTCTGAATTTATCGGGGAATTTCAACTTTTCATACCAGGTGGAAGTTTTTATCACTTTGCCTGTTGAATCGTAACGGATAGTTTTTTGCGAAAAGGAAACAGTTTGATTTGTTTTTTGAAAATATCGTTTGTGTATTGATGCCAACAGCTTTTCGCCTGGCCTTTCGTAACCAGCCTGTAAAAAAGCGACGAAAAAAAATGTGAAACAGAAAAAAAATCCTTTACTCATATCCAAAAAATCCTAATCCGCGAATAAAAATCGGGCTTGTCATCTCCGTACCTGTACGGATATAAAAATACACTTAAATACGGATTATACCAAGGTGAGATACAGTTGATATTTGTTATAAATAAATTCATCCCTATGAAAGCATTTAACAATTACGGTGGAATAGCCGGTACATCACTTTAACAGATTGAATTTTTAATTCAGGAATTCATTTCAATCCGGAACAGCGCTGCATAACGCGCGAAGAAAAAAAAGTAACAGGAATCACTGTTACTTTTTTTTATGTGTGTATTTTATCTTCTCAAGAAGAATTTTTTTTAATCATTCTGTATTTTTTTTGGCTAACCTGCATTATTCAATCAATCAGCTCAATTATTTTCTTAAAAACCAAACACTATGGCAGGGCAAAAAGAAACACCCCGACAAAAGATGATCGGCATGATGTACCTTGTACTTACCGCTCTTCTTGCAATGAACGTATCCAGGGAAGTGCTGATGGGATTTGTGACGGTAAATGAAAGTCTGGAACGCACCAACAAAAGTTTTAATGAATCTTCTTCTACAATGATGGGTTATTTTAAAGAGTACGTAAAAAAAGATACCGGCAGTGTTTACTATTATGCTAAAGCTTCGGAGGCAGAAAAGCTATCGGGTGATATGTACCGTTATATTGAAACGCTTAAGAAAAAACTTGTTGAGGTCACTGAAAGCAGATCAAAAAACGAAGCAGATACTTCTAAGCTGCGATATCTGGACGCGTTGGACAATTACGATGTGCCCACATATGAGCTTTTCGGTGATGACGAGACTAATCCGAAGAAAGAAGAGTATTCCGCATACGAATTACGGGTCAAGCTGATGGAAACGCATGACAAACTCATTAAGTTATTTGAAGGTGAAAAAATCAAAAAGAAATTTTTGCAGCATGATCTTGATCAAATAAGGAAAAAGATCTCCATAATAAAACCCATAGATCCCGAAGGAATGGTTGATAATGTAAAAGAAGACTGGCAAATGCAAAACTTTTACCATCTTCCGCTCGCGGCAGTGGTTACCAACCTTTCTAAAATTCAAAGTGATTTGAGAAATATAGAGTCGGAAACAATTAACATGCTTGCTAAATCTGTAATGACCGCTGTTCCAAAGATTGATGAGTTTAGCGCGGCGGTAACTGCAAGAACAAATTATATCCAGTCAGGAGAAAAGTATACATCAGAAATTTTTCTGGCAGCCGGCAGTTCGACTGTAAAACGCGAAATTTTGATTGGAGATTTTGATCCTGTCACTAAAAGTTTTAAAGGAGAATCGAAACTATTGGAAATGGGACGTGATGGTAAAGCAATTTACGAAGCGCCTTCATCGGGCCAGGGAGTTAAGACGTACAGGGGCGCAATTAAAATGACAAAGGAGAACGGTGAAATTGAATGGTTTCCATTTGAACAGGAATATACTGTTGCTCCGCCCAGTGTTGCTGTTTCCGCCGATTATATGAATGTTGTTTATGCTGGTATTGATAATCCGCTAAGTGTTTCTGCAGCAGGGATTGCAAGTAAGGATCTTAAAGTAACTTCCAGCAGCGGCACACTTGTAAAAACTGCTGACGGAAAATTTACTATAAAACCAACTGCGCCTGGAATAATAAAGATAAAAGTTACTTCACAAGTTGATGGGGTTACAAAAAGCCAGGGAGAAATTGATATGCGGGTTAAATTCCTGCCGATTCCTGTTGTTAAAATGTCAGGAAAAGGTGGAGCAAACCGCACAATTACCAAAGGAGAGTGCCAGGGAGCGAAATATGTGAATGCCATGCCTGAAAATTTTGAGCTAAGTGTTCCGTATAGAGTTCAGGACTGGACACTCACAATAAAAAATCAGGGTACACTCACTATAGTTGAAGGCAGTGGATCCACTCTGACGGAGGAGGCGAAAAAGGCACTTTCCAAAGTTAAAGGCGGTGCAAATATCTGGATTGACGCTGAAGTGATTAGTCCTGATTCAAGAAAGCATTTCGTTTCAACAAAATTAAACGTTCAATAATTAAACTATGAACAGAAAATTTTTAACGGCGATTCTGGCGCTCGCACTTGCGCAATTAGCAATGGCGCAGACAGAAAAAAACAAAACGAAGTCAGTTTTATATAATGATCAATTGTACAAAGACGAAACAATGGGCTCACGACGTGCTGTTCCTTATGATCACTTAAGACAGGCATCGGTTAGCTGGGAAAAAAGAATCTGGCGTACTATTGACCTGCGTGAGAAAATGAACCAGCATTTAATGTTTCCGGAATATCCAACGCAAAACAGAATTGCCTTGCTTGATCTTATTAAAAGGGGAATTGAAAGCGGTGAACTTATTTTGTTCGATGATGAGGCATTCACGCAGCCACTAAGCAGGGAACAGGCCATTGCCCGCTTCGGAAAGGAAATCACTATTGAAATAATTGATTCGTTTGGAATTAAAAAAGGTGATACGACGGTACTGGAAATCCTGGGCCCGGATAAGATCACTCAATTCAAAATAAAGGAAGATTATTATTTTGATAATTCTCTCGGGATGCAGCAAGTCAGAATATTGGGCATCTGTCCTGTTTATTATGACGAGGGCAAAGATCTGTATATTGAAAAAGGATGGATATATTTTCCGCAGGCAAGGAACATGTTTGTCAATTATGAAACCTTTAATCCTAAAAACAATGCGGCAACCATAAGTTTCGATGACCTTTTTCATAAGCGCTTTTTTTCTTCCTTCATTCAGAAAGAATCAAATGTTTACGACAGATACATTTCACAATATACAGCGGGACTGGAAAGCCTGTGTGAAGCGGAAAGGGTGAAGAAAGAAATTTATCAATGGGAACATGATCTGTGGCACTTTTAAAAAATAAAAACGCCGGACATCAAACATGAGGTCCGGCGTAAATAATATCTCATTTTATTCAATAATCGGAATCAATCCGCGGATTCCCATATCAACCACTGTATCTCCTGCAAGCGGTTCATACCATCCATCCATATTCGCGTCTTTCCATTCAAAACTTTTGTTGGTAGACAATGAAACTTTCACAACTATGTTACTTGTTTCGCTGCCGGTAATTGTAAGTGGTGTCTGAAACTGTCCGGTAACAAGACATGAACCTGCCGGAATGGGTGAGGTTTGCCATAACGGATTTGGAACAGTAGTCGCGCCGGGAGGAGTTTGGCCGTCGGAAGTTGATGTAACACCTAACGCAGTTGTTTCAAATCCCCAATAACCCTGCAAATGATTTCCTGACCCACCTGTACTTGCAGATGGTTGTACAGTTTGCGTTTTTATTGTGTAGTTGGTAATGTAGGTATTGTAACCGATAAATGAAGCAATTGTGCCGGTCAGGTAGTAAGGCACAGAGTTGAAAGTGTATTTATATTTTATATCATAATTCTGGTAAGCGAGAGAAACGCGAAGATAATTATAAGTGCCCGGTGTTATGGAATCTATAGGCACCTGCAGAAAAATTTCGTTCTGGCCTTTTATTACAGATTGACTATGATCGATAGCAACCGCTCCGCCTGTTGAAGTTTCAGGAGCGTGATAAACGTTATCGCCTGCGCCAACCGCCGTTGTTGCTGAAGGAGCTAGTTCAACATAATGAGCGCACATTTTATTAAACACAGGAGATTGTGCGCTGTTGCCTGTTCCTATGGTTGATGGATTACCAAGGTTGTCCAGTCGCGCCTGTGTTGAATCAAAATGGAATTTAAAGATCACGTATTTAGTTGTGTTGGTATTTCCGGCTGGAGCTGGCTCCTCCGTTTTATCTTTTTTGCAGGAGGAAAAGAGCGTGATGGCGAGAACTGCGGGAAAGAAAAATAATTTTTTCATGTGCGATAATTTTAGTTGGTGACCCATATTCTTTACAGCGGGAATATGAGTATTTCTTAACTGTTTTTTTGTAAATTTAGTAACGAATATAATAATCTTCCCCGATGCGCCTGTTAAAGCGATTTATGTTATTCGCTGTGTTGTTGATTTTGGCAGATGGCTTGCTGGCACAGGTAACAGTAACACGTGGTCCATATGTGCAGCAATCAACCACATCATCCATAATAATACATTGGAGAACTGATATTGCCACTGATTCAAAAGTTTATTATGGTCAGTCGCCTGGCGCGATGAATGATTCGGTAGAAAGCTCATTACTCACAACGGAACATATAATTAAGATTTCGGGTTTGCCTCCTTCTACAAAGTATTTTTATACCATTGCCAATTCCGACTCGAATCTGTTTAGCAACAACAGCAATCTGTTTTTTTACACCAATCCTGTTGAAGGCAGTGCAGATCATTTTCGTTTCTGGGTTATCGGTGACGCGGGGATGGGAGATAGTAATCAGAGAATTGTAAGAGATGCTTTTTTTCAGCGCATGGGAACAACCAAACTGGATGGCTGGTTATGGCTTGGCGACAACGCCTATTTTTATGGTTTGGATAGCGAATATCAGAATGCAGTTTTCAGCAACAACACCTACGAAGATATTTTACCGCATCTCGTTGCATGGGCAGCTCCAGGCAATCATGATTATGGACAAAATCCTAATAATGCCACGCCTGAGTTTCTGGATATTTTTGACTTTCCCGCTAACGGAGAGGCGGGTGGTTTAGCATCGGGAACGGAAAAATATTTTTCCTGGAATTATGGCAACATACATTTTCTGCAATTAGATTCTTATGGAAGTGACGTGTCTGACACCGGCGCCGTAGCACAATGGTTGAACGCGGATCTTGCGCAAAACAAATCAACATGGATCATTGCTTATTTTCATCATCCTCCCTATACAAAAGGAAGTCATGATTCAGACGATCCGAACGGATGGGATCCTGAACTTCCCCGTATAAGGAACGGCATAGTAAAAGTGCTCGAAGAAAAAGGAGTGGATCTTGTGCTCAGCGGACATTCTCATGATTATGAACGATCTTTTTTAATTGATGGACATTACGGGAACTCAACTACTTTGCATGATTCGATGATAGTGGATAGTACCAGCGGTTCCTATCCGAATGAATGCGCGTATGCAAAAGATACTTTGGGTGGAAAGGGAAATAAGGGAACTGTTTATGCTGTGGTTGGCGTAAGCGGAAAAGTTTCAGGAACGCAGACTGATTGGCCGCATCCCGTAATGTTTACTTCCATTGCAAATGAACTCGGAAGCATGTTGCTTGAGGTTCACGAAAATAAACTTAAGGCCACATTTATAAATTCTCTTGGAGTAAGCAGGGATTCTTTTATGATCATAAAAAATACTGCGGTAAGAAAACAGATCATAGCCTGTAAAGACAGCGCATTGATGTTGCAAACAACGTGGCACGAAAATGCGAATTGGTTCCCGATTAACATGAGCGGTGAGTCTGTTACAATTTATCCGTCCTCAGATACTCTGCTTGTTGCAACAGATTTAATAAACTGTCTCAGTGATACATTTGAAATTCACGTGGTGACCGATACACTCTGCGCCGCAATCGGATTGAATGAAAATAAATCCTCCGATAATATTTATTTTATTTATCCAAATCCCTCAAGCGGTAAAGTCACCATTTCCAGCGAACTATATTGCGATGAATTAAATGTAGAGATTAGTGACATCAGCGGAAAACGCGTGTGTGGATATAAATTCTACGCAGGAAAAGAGTTCGCTGCAGATCTGAGCAACCTGCAGGAGGGAATTTATTTTTTCAGGATTACGTGTGATAAGATGAAGAATACCAACGTTCTCAAGTATATTCTTACGCGTTAATATTTCTACTGGTACAGCTTTTGTTTTGAAAAGAGAAATCCTTTGTAATGAAAAAGTTTTTTCTCTTATGCTGCGCGGTCATTTTTTTTCTCAGTGGCTGCACGTTCACAGTTGGCGGCACGCTTATGATAATTACAATACGGGATCTGCTGATTTACATTGTAGTCGCTTTTACGCTGGCAATTGTAATAGCTTTTATACGTCCGAAGCAAAAAAGATTGTCAGGTTTCTGGCTCGCCTTTATTCTGGGACTTATACTTACGCCTCTGGCGTCGTTCATTTATCTTCTTATATTGCTTACGCGCAGAATGAAAAAGAATAATGAGCCAACTGATACAATGGGAAATTAATTTTCTTCAAAAAATTCTTTCAGCAGTTTAATCTCATTTCTGTATAGAATAATTTTATTGTTATTTTCCAGCTGTTTCAGCAAACGGGAAATAACAACTCTACTTGTGCCCATTTCTTCTGCAATCTGGTTATGGGATAATTGTAAAACACTCTTGCCTGAAATTTTGGATTTGTTCCGCAGGTAGTTGATCAGTCTTTCATCCAGTTTTTGAAAAGCTACGCTCTCCAGGGATCTCAACATCTCATTCAAACGTGTTGTAAAACTGTTGAAGATGAAACTTTTCCATTGTGGATAACGAATCAGCCACTCGTCAAGTTTTTCGTGCGGAATTGCAAGTAACTCAACATCATCTTCCGCGATAACCTGCACTTCACTTTTTTTATTTTCCATGCAGCAGGTGTAAGCCATCGCGCAGGTTTCATTCGCCGTTAAGTAGTAAAGCAAAATTTCCCGGCCTTCTTCCTCACGACGCATAACGCGGACAGTTCCTTTGGTGATCAAGGGCATAAACCTTATATGCTTGCCGTATTCAAGAATAATTTCGCCTTCTTTAAACTGCATGAGTTTACCCGAGCTCATTATCTCCTGTACGAGTTCAGGTTCAAATATCTGTTCAAGTCGCTTCCTGACTTCCTGCATAAAGAAATTTTATTGAGTAAAATTACCTATAAATGAATTTAATCCAAATGAGTTTATTCCGCATTTGTATTTTAGTGCGGCAATTTTAGAAATTGACACATTGAATAAACTGACGGCGATCATCCGGAAAAAGATCACTCTCCCGTTTTTGGTGTTTTAGCGATTTCGCTTTTGCGCTGAGGTATCTCACATCCTTGAGCGCTGCAACAGCAAGAGGAATTAAAGATTGTAAGAGCGCCAACGCCAAGTCCCATTACAATTAATAACATATCTCCACTATAGAATCCAA
>CBIHPU010000153.1:0-7794 GCA_966211935.1 uncultured bacterium
ATTTGTATCTGGAGATCATGTTGCGTCTTGCGCCCACACCAGGATTCAATTTATCGGTGGGATCCTGGTTCAAAAGCACGCAGGTATATTCATATTCTTCCGGGTACGCGTTTTTAAAATCATCAGGGTTTTCAAAAAAGTGTTCCATCATCACCGGAAAAAATTCTCCAAGGTTGGTGCCCGCGTATTTGTTGAAGAGCTGATCTTTTCCTCCGCGGATTTTATAGTAAAGAACATTACTGGCCGCGAGCCATTTCAAAAAATATCCCTCAAAAAAAGTATCGCATTCATCGCCTTTAAAACCATTAAAACGCAGGGCGTGCGACCATTCATGCAAGCCTACATTGAAATTATCATTCAGACCGATTCCTTTCTGCACGCTTTTCCAACTGAAGCAAATAAATCCAGCGAGATTCACTTCTCCGTGATGCATGTAATCGCTGTGCGGTGATTTGTAAATGTCGGGATACACAAGAATCGTTTCAAAATAATCCATCGTGTAAACCTCAAGCCCGAAAGTTAATTGTATTGCACACGCGCCGATAATAACACGCATCTCGTCCGTAAGGTACAGATCCTGGCGGGGAACAAATCGTTTTCTTTCTATAAAGTAATAAAGACGGCTGAGAAATTTTTTTTTGTTTCCTTCATTAAGGCGCTGGTAGAAGGGAAAACTTTCCGAGAGGTAAAGGTCCGCCTGAACAGGTTCTATTGGTGATTGAATGTAAGGTCCAAAGTACAGCTCCGGCATTCAATAAAAATAGAAATTTTATTTGAGGAATTTCTTTAAAGGCCAATGTTCCCCACTTTATAAAACGGTCTGAGTAGATTATTCAGGCAGCAGGCTCTCATATTCTTCTTTTGAGATGCTTTTGCCATTGCGGGAATATTTAATTTCTGGGGAGTTGGAAGATTGTTTCTTTTCGAGAATAGTAACACCACAATCTGGTTTTTTAATAATGGTCCGGGTTGCTGTATAATCCGCCCCCGTAATTGTTTCGATTATTTTATTGGGATAATTTTGAATTTGTTTTGAAGCACCAACTTCTGAATCATTTTGACTCGTGCTGCTCAGAATATTCTCATTCATCTTTTCAGGAACGGGAACAATAGCCTCATCCTTTTTGTAATTACCCGAAGGTTGATAGGCCAAGGTGTTATTTACTTTTGGAATTATAATAAAGCGAAGAACAGTTGCAGGATTTTCAGGTTTGCCGTTAATCTTTGTAAGTACAAGAATCGAATCAGTGATTTTAGTTATCTCATACTCGCCATCAAAAATTCCGAATGGATTTTTTTTCTTTTTTCCGAAAGGCGCGATGGAATGAGTTATGTGATTACCATTTACGCGCCAGTAATTTTTTTCCGCGCGCTGATTGTACCTGAAAGTTTTATTCGTGTCATACTCCAGGGAAAACACCACAGATTCGTAAGGATGGTTGCCAACAATACCTTCATTCCATTTCCATTCCTTACCACAAAGCAATGAGACGTAATCTGTTTCTTTTTGCATTGATCCGTCTTCATTTCGATTTGTGTTCTGCGCGATATTCTGTGTGCAGATAGCACTTGCAAATAAAAGCGTTAAAGATGTGTATGGTAATTTCATTTTATATCTTCTAGTGCTAATTTATAAAATCTAACAGAGCATCAAAAGAATATTAACAGCTTCAACTATGGTTATTTGCAGATCAGTCTGCTTGCTGGAGGATCTTCTCTACGATTTTATATACGGCTGGACAAACAAGCGTGTTTTTATAAGCGAGATCCAATACCTGGTACATGTTCTTTCTGTCCGTGTGTGGATATTCGCGGCAGGCGGTTGGGCGATCCTCGTAGATCATGCAGTAATTTTCGCCGTCAAGAAAAGGGCAGGGAGCCACATTCAGAACATAATCTTTATCCTCATCAATATGAAGATACTTGTCAATGAATTCACCTGGCTTCATGCGGACGCGTTTGGCTGCACGTTCAATGTCTTTCTGATAAAAGATGGGAGAAGTAGTTTTGCAGCAATTGGCGCAGGTAAGGCAATCCAATTCTTCAAAGACTTCATCATGCGCTTCATGAAAATCGTCGTCCAGGTTACGCGGAGGTTTGCGTTTTAACTGCTGCAGAAATTTCTTGTGTTCAGCTTTCTTTTTTTCAGTTACGTTTTTTAATTCGTCCGCTTTCATCGTGAAAAAATCACTTCTTCCCGTAAATTAACTCAGCCATTTGTTCATCTTTTCTGTAAATATCCAGGTATAACTGAAGATTACCTGTTGAGTCGGCTTCTGCTGTAAAGTATTTAATATAGATCGGGTGTTTTTTCTTCAGGTCGATCTGGCGTTGCATCGGTGTGGCCATGTATGCATCAAGCGTATCGTATGGAATTTTCAGTGTGTCATCACGCAAAAGGAACCGCGCAACTTCCATATATTTTTCCAGTCTTATGCAACCATGACTTTGAGAACGTGCGGCAGTTTTAAAATAGCGTTTGCTGTTTGTGTCATGCAGATAAACGCCGTGTTTATTATAGAAGTTGAATTTCACTATGCCCAATGAGTTGTCCTCGCCAATACGCTGCCTGAAACGGAAAGGAAGATTTTCTTTATTATATTTTTTCCATTTTACAGTATGCGATTCAACAACAGCGCCGGCCATATTAATAACTTCCATGTTCTTTTTACGCAGGTAACTGGTATCGCGCTGAACCGCCGGTAATATTTCCTTCCATGCAATTGAGTACGGAACGTTCCAGTATGGATAAATTAGCATGTGATTAATTTTGGATTTCAGCAGCGGAGTCTGTGTTTCAGGCTTTCCGCAAACAACATTGCTTTTTATAACAACGGTATCTTCTTCCATCACGCGCAGTGTAAACGCCGGAATATTCACCCAGAAATAAATTTTAGGCATTTTAGGTTCTTCCCATCTCCAGCGTTCTATTGCCATCTCCATCTGGCGTATCACTTTTTCCCGATTATATTGAAGCGCCTGCTTTGTCAGTTTCCCGATCTTACCGTCAGGTTCAAGGTGCCAGTTTTTCTGAAAACGCTTCATCGCTTTTATAAAGACCACACTGTCGTTGCCGGTAATTGTTGAATCATATTCGCCTGTAATCTTAAACCTCTCCATTATCTTTTGTTTAAGCAATGCGATGGAGTCTCCGGCGCTTGAAAAAGGAATGGAATCAAATTCTACCGCGGTATTGTCGTAAATATATTTTCTGAATTCGTCTCTCAGAAAAACATAACCTTCCTGTCTGGGTTCAAGCGTTTCAATAGCCGCGCGAAGGTTCTTGTTTTTTATTCCATCATGCAAAATAGTAAACCAATCGGCATTGAGTTTGAATGGGTTCCATACCAACAAAAGGCTATCCGGATAAAATCTTCCTTTGTTTACATGAGCGCCCATTTTCAGATATCCGTCGTACAACAGCAGTTCGGTCTGTGCTATTATCGTTGCGTTGTATTCATCTTTACTCTTATCGTAAAAATTTCTTGACAGAGAATCGATCAAAGAAAAATGGTAATCTTCTTTATATAAGGCGTAGTGCATTGCGTTTCTGATCAATGAAAAAAGTGAATCGCCAAGGTCCGTGAATTTCCCTTTGTCTGTCCAGAGAGGCTGGTAATCGCTTATAATATTTTTAATGTAAGGAAACGTAAGCAGGGTAACGTTTCCTATGGTAAGAAGAGAATCGTTTGCTTTGGGTTCTACGATCAGTTTGAGTTGTTCGTAGACAGTCTTGTTTACATCCTGAGGGGTTTTGACAACCACTGTTTGTTCTGTGGTTGCAGGTCCTTTACCAACGCAGCTTAAAAGCAACAGAAAGGAGGGAACTATTGATAACATTCTAAGAAGCACTGAAGGCGGGAAAATACCTTACAAAGATAGTTTAAAACCGTTCGGATTTCAGATGGAGTAATGGAGCAACTGTAAATTATTGAAAAAATTGACAGGAATTATCTAAGGAAAAGAATTATGACCTTTTTATTCCACCCTATGAATGGAAATCGTTCAGTGTTTAATGAGAATTCCGCGCGCGAAAGATGAAGAGGTTTTTTTTTCCTCAGAGCTGTTAAAACTTATCTCGTAATAATATACGCCATGGGGAATTTTTGCGCTCTGATAAATATATTCTCTGCCTGAGAAAGTACTTTCGTCAACCTGTTTTCCTGTTATATCAAATATTTTCAAATGGTAGTTTCCTGCTTCTGGAAAAGCAAAAGTTGTAGTTTCAGAAAACGGGTTAGGGGAGACTGTTTTAGCTGATATTGTGTTGGCTACGTCCATGAATTAATAAAATTATCTGATGTCGGTTGGTGATCGTTCGTCATTTTTTTAACCATCAACAGCTCTATTGAAAATCTAATTCAGAAAGATCTTTAAACATTTTAGAGTCGCGACACGGATCCGGAATGTTTTTAAAACTAACAAGCGGGCGGAGAACGGCCACCCGAAGTCCACTGTAAAGTTTTAAAAATACAAAGAACGATAGTATCCGGATCCTGTCCCGTACTCGGTTAATCGTAACGTTGCAGTTACAGACCAAAAGTAGCGGAGACATCGTGGCCAGATATGGACAAATACTAAAGTTGCTGCCTTTTTTTTGTTTAGCAGATTGGTATACAATTAATTAAGCAGGAGCATGGATGTATTAACCTAAAAGTTCCTTCTTGAAACTTAACAAACTTTTAGAAGCACTTATTTTTAATTGTTAAAATGGACAACAGAAAACGTTGACTTTTGGCATTAGTTTAGAATAAATAATACCATTTTAATCGATTTTCAAATTTACAAAAAGCCAGGTAAATTGCCTTGGCGATTTCTGCATTTAACGTTAAAAAGCCCCTTGGATATATCTTATTTGTTGTAAATTAACAAGATATAATAAGACAGGAGGTCTGGAAATGAACGAATGTGGAAACAGTTTCCGAATTTTCAGGCTATCGATGAATTTAACATCTATTTAACGTATCGATCAAATAGGTGAGCTGACAAATTTAATTGGCTCTCTGAACTTTTTTTTGTGATAAATCGTTGAGTCGCGACCTTAACCAGCGATGAATGGGAAAGAGCTCATGCGAAAAATACTTCCACGACCATGGTACGTCTTTCTTTGAAAGTCTTTTTACAAGGTAATTGAGACGTGGACTGGTGTTTATTGTAAATCCGTCGCGCTCATATTGCTGCAGGCACTTAAAAATTATCAGGTCCCGTTTTTCAAGGATATTGTTATCCGTAAGACGTTTTATTTGTTTTCTCAGACTTTCAAGCGCGTCACTGGCCTCAACTAACTCGCCCAGTTCTATCAGACTTAATATCTTCATGTACCTCAACCCGATCTCCCAGCGCGACTTGTCCTTTACAATTTGTAATCCCAGGTTAGAAACGCGCAGCGAGTCTTTATGCTTGCCCGTAATAAAATCCAGACAACAGGCGTAATAAAGAAATTTATCATAGCGGATCTCACCAACGTCGCGTTTATCGTGAGATAAAAGTTCGTCAAGCACCACGCGGCTTTCATTATATTTTTTTCCATAAAAACACGCATAGAACTCCTGCTCCTTTGAAATAAGGTAAGGAAATGTTTTAGGTGCGTAATATTCCTGGGCGCGCCTGAAGGTGCTGATTGCATTCGGATAGTTACGTTGCAGCATCCAATATTGTCCAAGATTATCGTATGTAAATCCAAATCGATTGTTTCTTGCAATGGCCTTGCTCCTTTTGAGAAGGTTCAGCATGTCGTTGCATAGCTCGATGCATTCATTATATCTTTTTTTACGCTCATTCTCTACCAGCTTAAGCAATTTGTAGAAATATTGAATGTATGTCGATACGGTTGTATACTGACTTGTTTCCAGTTGCTTTATTCTGCTGTTGATAAATTCATCCAGTTCCGACTCAGTGAAATTTGAAATCAGGTTTTGGTTGGTTACAACAATCTTGTAAGAGTCACTTGCGAAACTCAAAGTTTCATAACACCCACGGTAAAAAAAATATTCATCTTCCAGCTTTTTAAATTCCTTGTATGCTTTTACGTTGTATGTAATCGATTTTTTAAATTTTAATGCGTCTACTAAAGTTTCATAAAGCTCATATTCCTTTGCAGTATCTATAATATCATTTAAAACGTGGTGGATCACTTCTCTTGATGTTGTATTCTTTTTAAAACGGAGAATTTTAAGTTGCAGCAGCCGTTTCATCGTAATCAATCCTATTCGGTCTGTTGCGTCAAGCAAATCATCTCTTCCAATAAAATGATCGCTTGAAATAATATCAAGGATCTTGTAAAATAAACGGGATTTGATTTTAGAAAAATTATTGTCCGGATTAATGTTTAATAAAGACGCGTAGTACTGATCACTATTTCCGCTATCCTTATTCTCCAGAATTTTTTCAAATAAAAGTTGTTCAGTCGCCTGTTCATCGTGTATTCTGCCATCGCGTTTTAGTGCTTTTCGAACAAGTTTAATTTCAGATTGTGAAAGTCGATTGATGAAATCGTAAATATTCATATGTTAAAAGGTACATAAAAATAGGGAATTAACTCATCAGCTTCATCGAAAATTGTCCGTGTTTATACTCAGTTATTGGGATTACTTTGATTTATAAATCCATTAAAAACGATCAGCTATGAAAACTATGAAACGTGTGTTTGCAGGAATCATGATCTCAGTATCAAGCCTGCTATTTGCTGGAACAGCAAGCGCGAATAATACCACTTTGAATGCTTATGTACAATTTAACCTAGCTGAAATAAGTCAACAGGATGTCATTGATTATCTGATTAACACTGGTCACACTGTTTTATGCAGTCCTGTTACGAATGATGGAGGAAGAACCTGGAAATGTAAAACACAAATTGGTGAGGCACTGTTCAACACGACCGTTTTTGTTGAGAACGATCAGATCGTTGGACATGACGACGAAGAGTTATAATTTTTTTCTTTCTAATAGGTGAAGGGAACATTGAAAGATGTTTCCCTTTTTTTATGTTCTATTTCCGGATTGAAAATTATAAATTGCAGGATATTTTGAACTGATGTTTTCACCTGAAGAAACAATAAAACAATTTGCCGACGCTGTCAACGCACACAACATATTGATGATTGGCGCGCTGATGACGGAAGATCATACTTTTGTTGATCCTCATGGTAATGAAGTTGCGGGTAAAATGATGATGCTCGCAGGATGGAGCGGTTACTTCAGCTGGTTCCCGGATTATAAAATTCATTTCGATGAAGTAATCGGAAATGGAAATACAGTTTACGCGTTCGGTTCAGCAGAGGGAACCTCCGCTCAAAATAAAAAGTGGAAAGTGCCGGCTGCATGGAAAGCGGTGGTAGAAACGGGACGCGTAAGATACTGGCAGGTTTTTGCCGATACAAAAATGGCTGCAGAAACACTACAGCCGGCAAATTAAATCCATAATGAATTCAGCTCAATTTCAACTTCCGCAATCAGCTAACGATCTTGAAGAAATTCACCGATGTATAAAACCTTATATTTTTAAAACTCCGGTTTTATCTAATGAGGTCATAAATGAATTGTGTGGGGCAGAGATTTTTTTCAAGTGTGAGAATTTTCAGAAGATAGGGGCGTTTAAGGCAAGGGGAGCGGTTCATGCAATAAAAAGATTAAATAGTGATCAGTTGAAAAACGGTGTGGCCACACACAGCAGCGGCAATCACGCTCAGGCTCTCGCGTATGCTGCGCGGCTTGTAAATTGTCGTGCTTATATTGTTATGCCAGAGAATTCACCCCGCATAAAGTTAGAGGGAGTTAAGCGACTCGGGGGAGAGA
>CBIHPU010000154.1:0-7759 GCA_966211935.1 uncultured bacterium
ATCGCGCAGGTATATCAGAATCTCCTCTCGAACGCTTTTAAGTATTCTGCAATGAAGGAGCAGCCGGTGATTGAGATCGGTTCACAAAAAGATAAAAATGAAATAACCTATTTCATTAAAGATAATGGCGCAGGCTTTAATATGGCCTACTACGATAAATTATTTGGAGTTTTCCAGCGTTTGCACGATGCATCTGAATTTGAAGGAACCGGTGTTGGTCTGGCTATTGTAAAAAGAATTATCGATCGTCACCACGGAAAAGTCTGGGCGAATTCAGTAGTAGGCGAGGGCGCTACTTTTTATTTTACACTTGAACCTGAACCGAAGACGAAATTGTCAACTCCATTGCCTTCCTGAAAACATCTTCCGGTTTTATTCTTGTAAGACAGATTATTTCATCGTGTATGCATTTTTCGCGCATGCAATCTCCGCATGGTAAATCCGATGAATTAAAAAAGTAAGTGTGCGGCAATTGCGGATTAGTCCAGTCGTTGCGGGTTGAACCCAATATTCCAATTGAAGTTGTGCCGCAGACATAAGCCATATGCAGTAAACCTGAATCGTCAGATACTACGAGATGAGTTTCTTTAAGCAACTGCATTGCCTCCACTTGTGACGTTTGATTTGTTAAGTCGATAACATAGTTTCCAAGCTGTTGTTTAAGGTATTCCGCCTGACTTTTTATTCGTGAATCGCCAAGTAATAAAATCCTGGAATCTGAATTGCTTTGAATCCACATTCGGCAGAATTCGGCATAATAATTTGTTGGCCAGTTACGGTTTTCATATGCGCCACCAGGATTAACAACTATATATTTGTAGTTTTTGTCAAGACTGAATTTTCTAATTAGCTCATTCCTGTCGTAAGATTTAAAGCAATCAAATTTCTTAAATTGTACATTAACGACATTAAGTGAATTGATAGTGTTCTTATAGCGGTCACCCGCATATTGCGAAGAAGTTCTGTCGAAAATTGAATACGCTCTTTTTCTAAGAAGAGAAAGAATAATGTGAGACAAACGGTTGTTCTGCAAGTCAAATATTATATCGTATTTTCTGGTTGCAAGTTGCGGGTAAACCTGAAAAAGAAAACTCATCAATTGCCTTTTGGAACTCCTGCCACCTCCAATCGAATAAACGTTATCGAAAAGCGTCATGTTTTTTTGTAGATCGGCGCCAATATCCCGCGTAAGAAAATCGACCTGAACATCTCTCCCAAATTCTTCCCTTAAACTTTGAACGTAGGGAAGCAGAATAATGATATCTCCAATGGCTTGCATGCGCATTACAAGAACTTTTTTAACGGGCTTACCCGTAGGCAATTTTTTGTGTTTTATTTCGTGTGAAATGCGCATTGCGGATAAAGGTAAAATTAATAACTTAACGCATCATGATCAGTTCCATACTCAACAAAGATGTTCAGTTTCAGCAAATGGATGGTTATCATGTTATAATTAAAAGTGACTTTAATTCCAGGCTAAATAATTTTCTGGATAATCATTATCGGGCTTTTCCACCCGTAAGTTCCATTGGAATCAGGCATAATGATCTTCCATATGCTATTGAGTCAAACAAGTTTGAGTGGAAGTTTCGGATACAAAGTCTGCGGATGCTGAATTCCTTTGACCTGGATTATTCTGCTAAACGGATTCTGCAGTTTGGTCCATGGAATAATTGGTTGACGCATCATCTGAAAAAAAAGGATAATGAAGTTGTTTGCTTAGATTATTTCACTGACGAAACGGGTGGCCTGAGAAGTAAAAAGTTTTTTAGAAATAATGACTGGATATCTTTACAATGTGATCTTGAAGATATTTCATTTTTCTCGGTGAAGTTCGATCTTATAATTGTTAATCACTGTCTTCAGTTTTTTTCTGATCCGGTTAATTTTCTCGAAAAGCTCTCACCCTTCTGCAATCCGGGAGGAAAGATCATCTGTCTCGGTGTTCCTGTATTCGGAAATGCGACGAAAAAGAGAATTTCTGTTGAAAATATGAAGAGCCGCCATTTTAAAGAACATGGATATGATCTGCTGTTCACTCCCGCCAAAGGATACCTTGATGCTCATGACAAAATGCGTATTGAGAATTCCGGATTTTTATGCTATTCGTACTCAGGATTTTTACTAAGGAACCTTTATGCCTGCCTTAATCCGGCAAAGCCCAGATATTTTATGCTGATAAAAACCTGTTAAATTATAGGCCTTCCTTTTATTTTGTGTTTCCGTCGAAAGGCAAGGGCCGACAGAGTATAAATTTGTACATTAGAATTCGGATGGAGGCGAAGATATTATTTTTCAATCCGCGAAGCGCGAAACATAAACCACGCATACCTAACAGTATTTTGCAGGTGGCTGCTTCTGTTGATGGAAAGCATGAATGGATCTTTGTAGACGGGAACAGGGAAACCGATCCGTGGAGCAGAATTGAATCTTATCTTTTATCAGCTCAGGTTAAATATTTTGCCTGCACCGTAATGCCCGGACCTCAGTTGAAGCAGGCAATTCCTTTTTCTAAAAAGATACGTGAACAATTTCCTTCTGTAAAAATCATCTGGGGTGGATATTTTCCCTCCAATCAATCTGAATGCGTTCTTAATTCTGGTTATGTTGATGTGATTGTAAATGGTATGGGCGACAAAAGTTTCCCAATGATTTTGAGCGCTTTTGAAAATACTTTGTTGCTGGATGAAATTCCAAATATTATTTTCAAAAAAGGAAACGATATTGTCAAAACAAAAAAAGATCCCATTTATGAACTGGATGAACTTCCGGTTTTTCCTTATGAAAAATTAAATGGTTTTTATTCCCTCACCGGTTACCTGGGAAGAACATATCTGGGAACTAAAACAATTGCTTACCACAGCAGTTTCGGTTGTCCGTTTACCTGTTCTTTTTGCGCTGTCGTTCCCATTTATAATGCAAGGTGGAAAGGAATGTCAGCGCAGAGAATTTACCGTGATGTAAAATATTTTAAAGAGAATTTCGGAGGCAACGCTATAGAATTTCACGACAACAACTTTTTTGTTTCGGAAAAGCGAAGTGTTGAGTTTGCCAAGTTGGTTAAAGATGATGGAATGACCTGGTGGGGTGAAGCGCGCATTGACACAATGGATAAATATTCAGATGAGTCGCTGGCATTATTACGTGAATCGGGTTGCAGAATGATTTTTTTTGGCGCTGAAACCGGAAACGACGAGATTTTAAAACGAATGGATAAGGGCGGGACGCAGAATGCCGCGCAGATACTTCGTTTTGCAGAGCGATTGAGGAAATTTGACATCATACCGGAGTATTCTTTTGTGCTTGGAACTCCTGCGGAAACAGAACAGGAAGTAAACAAACAGATCGACGATGATATCGCTTTCATTAAAAAAGTAAAATCTGCAAATCCAAACGCTGAAATAATAATCTACGTTTATAGTCCCGTTGCCGTTGAAGGTTCGGAGCTGTACACGCAGGTAAAAAAGAGTGGTTTTTCATTTCCTTCTAGACTGGAAGATTGGATCAGTCCCGAATGGGAAAGCTTCGATCTGCGCAAGAATCCATTAACGCCATGGCTTAAGCCATACATGGTAGACAAGATCAAAAATTTTGAAACGGTGTTGCATGGATATTTTCCAACTGTTTCCGACATCCGCTTGAATAAAACACAGCGCGGTTTTCTTCGTCTTTACAGCAGCATACGTTACAAGTACGGAATATATAAAGCGCCACTTGGCATTAAGGTTTTACATAAAGTGTTGAAATACCGAAAACCTGAAACTGAAGGCTTCTGATGGATAGACTTTGGAAATTTTTCTACGCTGCTTTTGCAAAACCTTTTATCAAAAGAAGATTAAGGAAGAAGAATACATTTGCCTACGCCGGTATTGACCTTGTGGTTTTTCCAGGAGTTTTTCATCCCGGTTATTTTTTCAGTTCCATTTTTTTTACTGATTTCATTTATGAAACGGATATGCGCGGAAAAACTTTTTGCGAAGCCGGTGTTGGAACGGGAATGGTTTCTTTACTTGCGTACAGGAACGGAGCAGAGATCTATAGTTTTGATGTAAATGAGATTGCGGTTGAGAATGCTGATGAGAATTTCGATCTGAATTTTTCAAGACGCGAGCCTTCCAAGTATCATTTGTTTAAAAGTGATCTGTTTGATGATTTTCCTGATATAAAGCTTGATTATATCTTCATAAATCCTCCCTATTTTTTCAGGGATCCTAAAACTGATTCGCAAAAGGCCTGGTATTGTGGAAAGGAAGGGAACTACTTTAAAAAACTTTTCTACCAATTGCCGGAATTCTCCCATGAACATTCAAACATCTATATGGTTTTAGCAGAAAGCACTGATATTTTACGCATAAAAGCCATTGCGAATGCTTTTGGTTATAACCTGGAGGAGATTGAAAAACGAAAGTTTAAATGGGAGTGGAATTATATTTTCCGTCTGAACAGAATTTAATATATTTACCATATGCCGGAAAAGAGCTCCTCCCATAAACTCAAGCATTATTCCAGCAGGTTTAAGATCTTTCCGCGGGAAATTCTCAAAGTTCTCGCTTATTTCGATGTGTTTAATTATCCCTTGCGCGCTAATGAAATTGCAGAATACCTCAATTGTTCCTACGATCCGTCTGAACTTGAAGTTGAGCTGAATTCACTTATCAGATCGGGATTGATCATTGAGAACAGCGGACTTTATTATTTGCCTCACCGTGATATTTCGGTGGTGGAGAGAAGAAGGACCGGCAATTCAAACGCGGCGCAGGTTTTACCGAGAGCAATGCGTTCTGCAAGAAAAATTTCGCGCTTTCCTTTTGTGGATGGAATTTGTTTTTCGGGTAGTCTTTCAAAGAATTTTTTTGATAAAGGTTCTGACGTGGATTTTTTTATTGTAACCAAACCCGGCAGGCTCTGGTTGTGCCGTACATTACTGGTTATCTATAAAAAATTATTTCTTTTCAATTCCAAAAAATATTTCTGCGTTAATTATTTTATCAGTACAGACAATCTCTCCGTGCCTGACAGAAATATTTTTACGGCTACTGAGATAAAGACTCTGAAGCCCGCTTATAATTACGAGACCTACAAAAAATTTCATTTGTCTAATGTCTGGACCAATGAGTTCATTCCGAATAAAGGAATGTTGCCAGCCGGAGTTTGTTTAAAGAAGGAGAAATATTGGATGAAAACTTTACTTGAAAAAATATTTTCAGGAAGACTTGGTGAAGCGCTTGACACGTATTTGTTTAAACTCACCATTAAAACCTGGAAAAACAAATTCGCTCATTTTAATCCTGATGATTTTGATCTGAATATGCGCAGCAGGAGGAATGTTTCCAAACACCATCCAAATGGATTTCAGGTAAGAGTATTACGTGAATTTGAAAAACGTCTCCGTGATATTGAAGAACAGCTCGCTTATGTTAAGTAACATAGGTAATCCCTCATTTTTATTGTCTGGTAATTGAAAGTTCTCTTCTCCCATAGTTATTTTATTAAACTGGACCCAAAACAATGGGAAGCGGGCGCTCCTTATCCTCCGCTCGGTACATTGTATGCCGCTGCTTTATTACGTGCTAACAATTATAACGTAAAAGTGCACGACATTCAGTTCGCCAATAATGCGGATGAGATTGAAACAAGTCTGCAAGAATTTAAGCCAAACCTTTTTGTGATCTATGATGATGGCTTCAATTACCTCACAAAAATGTGTCTCACCAATATGCGTGAAGCTGCTTTTAAAATGCAGCGCCTCGCTAAAAAATATGGAGCCACAGTTGTTGTTTGCAGTTCCGACGCTACCGATCACGGTGAAAAATATTTGTCGAATGGCGCAGATTATGTGATTAAAGGGGAAGGTGAAATTACCTTACTTGAACTAGGTAACGCACTTAAAGAAAACAAACCGGTTGAAAATATTAGCGGGTTAATTTATTCAGATTTAAATGGAATGCGCGTTAATGAGAATCGAACTGTGCTTCGCAACCTTGATTCACTTCCGCTTCCCGCATGGGATCTTATTGATCTGCATGAATACGAAAGCACCTGGAAAAGTAAACATGGTTATTTTTCTCTGAACCTTGTTTCAACGCGTGGATGTCCCTATAAATGCAACTGGTGCGCCAAGCCCATTTATGGAAACAGGTATAATTCTCACTCTCCTGAAAAAATAATTGATCAGATAAAAGAGCTGAAGAAAAAATATTCATTTTCTCATATCTGGTTTGCTGATGATATTTTTGGTTTGAAGCCCGGTTGGCTGAAAGAATTTGCTGATCTTAAGGAAAAAGAAAAACTAAATTTCAAATATAAAATTCAGTCGCGGGCGGATCTGTTGTTGGAAGAAGATGCGATCATTGATCTTGCACGTTCAGGATGTGAAACGGTGTGGATGGGAGCGGAAAGTGGATCGCAAAAAATTCTTGATGCGATGGATAAAGGCACGAAGGTGGAACAGATCTACGAAGCAACACGTCTCTTAAAATCACATAAAATTAAACCGGCTTTCTTTCTTCAGTTTGGTTATCCCGGAGAAACAATGCCAGATATTCATCTAACCATAAAAATGGTGAACGATCTTTTGCAGCATGATATCGGAATTTCCGTTTCTTATCCTTTACACGGAACTCCATTTCTTGAAAGAGTCAAAGAAGAACTTAAGGATAAAGCGAATTGGGAAGACAGCGACGATCTTTCACTGATGTTCCGCAATTCTTTTCCTCCTGAGTTTTACAAACAGCTGCATCGCTACATTCATAAAAGCTACAGAAAACATCAGTCCTTGCATTTTATAAAGAATGCCATCAGTGGCAAAGTGCGTATCAGCGATCTGCGCCGGATGCTTGCCTTGCCTTATTATTCGGTTGGATCTGTAATTGAAAAAAGTAAACTGAAAAAAATTGTTCCGGATGGATTCAGCAGCTTTTGACGCTTACGCTCAATCTTACGATCATCATTTTACAAATACTGCAGTTGGAAAATTGCAGCGTGCAAGAGTGCGGTCTTTTTTTTCCCGATATGTAAGCGGAAAGAAGAATATACTTGAAGTGAATTGCGGAACTGGAGAAGATGCTGTCTGGCTCGCTTGTTCCGGCCATTCTGTACTGGCTACTGATGTTTCTTCTCATATGATAAAGATTGCGGAGAGCAAAGCGGATAACAAAAAAATAGCGAATCTTGAATTTCAGCAGTGTCACTTTCGTGAACTTGGAAAATTTAAAAACAAGAAGTTCGACCTGCTGTTTTCGAACTTTGGCGGATTGAATTGCGTATCGCCTGATCAGTTACGAGACATATCTTCAGTATTTTCAGAATTAGTGAATAAGAACGGTGTTTTGTTTCTTGTGATCATGGGAAGAAAATGTCGCTGGGAGAAATTTTATTTTCGTCAGAAGAACGAGCAGGCAAAGGCGAACAGGAGACTTTCAACTGAAGCCGTGCAGGCAAATGTAAATGGCGAAAAAGTTGATACCTGGTATTTTTCGCCTTCAGAAATTTCCAGCGCTTTCTCTGCGCATTTTAAAACGATTGCTACGCGCCCGGTCGGATTGTTTATTCCTCCTTCTTACCTGGATAATTATTTTGCCGGGAAAAAGATCCTGCTTTCCATGCTGAATGTGCTTGAAAAACTTTTTGGGAACATTCAATCGTTCAGCGATCACGCGGATCATTATTTGATTATACTTGAAAAAAAATAAAACAGGATGGATGTTCTCCTTACACATGGTTATTTTCTGAGTGAAGATCCTAAAGAAAAGGAGATCAT
>CBIHPU010000155.1:0-7753 GCA_966211935.1 uncultured bacterium
TCTCCTGCATATTGGCGATCAGCATCCGCTATAATAACTCTGTATGGTTCCTTCTTCTGTGTAAACTTGAACATATCAAAACTTAATTCATCTCAACAAAACTAGCTGTTCAATGCTACTTCAGTTTTATGCCCGTGTTAAGTAATTGTTATCAAAGTGAAAATTGGTTGTAATAATTTGATAATACTCTGTTAAAACAGTTCCCCAAAATTCAACCGAGATTTGTAAAAAGCAAAAAAATGGAAAACAGATGTTCGGCGATTACATTAATATTATTGTTACTCACCGGTTTTATCACTGCGCAATCAGGAAAGATAAAAGGTACAGTTACCGACGGAAACAATCAGCCATTGGGCTTCGTATATGTAATTCCTGAACCAGGAAACGCAGCGGATGTCGTTACAACTGATTTTGACGGATCATACCACATTAATTTAAAGCCAGGGTCATATACCCTTACATTTAAACTGGCCGGGTACAAATCCAAATCAATACACGATGTTAAGGTGGAAATCGGCAACACTTCTGAATTTAATGTTGCTTTAACAGAAGATGTAGGATTAATGGATACCGTTCAGGTTGTTGCAAAGGCTGTAAGCGGGTCGTTCGTGAAAAACACGGAAGACCAGAAGAACAATGCGGCTGCAAGTGAAGTGATAGGCAAGCAATTAATAGAATCACGTCCTACAACCAACAGCAGCGATGTAATAAAACTTGCAAGCGGCGCGAGTATACAGGAAAACAAATTCGCAGTGATACGCGGATTAAATGACAGGTACAACGGAGCGTATCTTAACGGATCAGTGTTGCCGAGTACAGAAAGCGACAGAAAAGCGTTTTCATTCGACATTTTTCCCTCCAACACAATTGATAATCTATCCATTAATAAAACAGCAACTCCTGACATGCCCGGAGAATTTGCGGGAGGATTGATATTTATTACAACCAAAAATATCCCAGAGAAAGACTTTCTCAGTGTATCAGCGTCGGGTGCTTACAATACTGTAACAACAGGTAAAACAAGAATTACCTATCCGGGCGGAAAAATGGATTGGCTGGGTTTAGATGATGGAATGAGAGCTTTGCCTTCGGCGATTCCTGAAAAAGAAAACTTCCCGGTTAAAGTGGCCGATCAGGCGGAGCTATCCAAATTCCTGAAAAATGATTGGGCGCTACTATCAAAAACATTTTCACCAAACATTAACTTCCAGTTTTCCGCCGGAAAAACAATCAGAAAAAAAACATTAACAGATGGAGTGGAAAAATCAAAAGATATTTTCGGATCATTAATTTCAGTTACGTATACAAGAAACTATAGCTTCCTTGAAACTGCAAGGAGATCTTTTACAAATAACAACAATAACGAAGTTCAATCACAACTTGATAACGAGTACGAGGATAAAACTTACGCTACGACTACATTATTCGGTGCAATCGCCAATTTTGCATTTAATATAAACGACAACAATTTTATTAACTCAAAAAATATTTTCAGCATAAATTCAGAGGACAAAGTAATTTCGAGAACAGGCACAACCAATCCATTGGAAGTTAATCCTACTTTATTAAAAGCCAATGTAAGATGGTTTACCAGTAACAAGATCTATTCGGGCCAGCTAAATGGAGAGCATCTATTAGGAAAATACAAAGCAAAGATAAGTTGGCTTGGCGCATATTCTTCTGTAGAAAGAACAATTCCGAATTTAAGAAGAAGCGTTTATACAAGGTTCACTACTTTCAATGATCCTTCCGACCCTTATTTATATGATACGGTTTACACAGCAAATATTTCAATTTCTACTGTTTCTCCAGATAACGGCGGTGGAATATTCTCATCGCGAACAAAAGAAAACATGATCAACAACCGGCTGGACCTTTCCAAATCATTCTCATGGAAAGAAATTCAAAATGACGGAGTTATTTCAGCTCGTAAAAAGTTTACACACACCATTGAACTAAAAACGGGACTCTACCAACAACAGAGGAGCAGAGAATTTTCAGCAAGACAATTAGGACTTACAAAATACCAGGTTGTTGGCGGCGGCGTGCAGTTTAATGACAGCCTGCTTTATTTACCGGAAGATCAAATATTCAATCCGGAAAATATGGGACTGATGAGTAACGGAAAAGGCGGATTTAAATTAGTAGACGCAACCAAACCAACTGATAACTACAATGCAGGCTCAACATTGCTTGCAACTTATTTGATGTTCGATTATCATTATAAGAAAGCAATCAGGATAGTGGGCGGTGTACGATATGAAAATTTCAGACAGGTATTGACATCCAAATTCGATAATGGAAAGCCACTTGAAATTGACACGACACAATCTGACCTCCTTCCATCTCTGAATACAATATTTTCAATAAATGAAAAACAGAACATCAGACTTTGCTATTCACATACGGTCAATCGTCCCGAATTCAGAGAACTTGCTCCATTTGCATTCTATGATTTTAACACGCAGTTCCTATTTTCCGGGAATGCAAATTTGCGGCGGGCATTAATTCGTAATTATGATGTTCGATATGAATTTTTCCCAGGCCGGGGACAACTGCTAACCCTGACAGCATTTTACAAATCATTCATAAACCCGATTGAACAAATTTCCCGCGCGGATGTGCATGGAGAAGTATATTACGCGAATGTTCCAACAGCAATGAATAAAGGTATTGAGGCGGAATTCAGATTCATCACATCGGTTTTATTAAAATTCATAATCAAAAATCAGATCGTAAGAACCAGGGTTGACTCCAGTCGTTTCTTAAACAATCTGACACTTTATGCAAATGCCGCATTAATAGATTCAAAAGTAACATTAACAAACAACAACAATGCGGGATTGCAAAAGAGACAACTGCAAGGACAATCACCCTATGTTTTTAACATGGGAGCGATTTTCAGCGATAAAAAAACAGGATGGTCAGTTTCAATAGCAGCAAATAAAGTAGGCCAAAGAATTTTTATAGTTGGAAACGTTAACGAACCTCATATATGGGAAAACGGCAGAACCATGGTGGATTTACAAGTAGGAAAATCAATCCAGATTAAAAAGAATAATAACAGCGGGAACAACACAAAAATTGAATTCCGACTGAATCTCCGCGACGGCCTGGCGCAAAAACAATATTTCTTCCAGGATAAAAACAATAACAGGAAACTT
This sequence comes from uncultured bacterium, assembly GCA_966211935.1. Taxonomy (GTDB): domain Bacteria; phylum Bacteroidota; class Bacteroidia; order B-17B0; family Aurantibacillaceae; genus AM-1111. Next base: position 3,165 of record CBIHPU010000155.1, read on the forward strand.
GATCTGAATACTGATGATGTGATCTGGACAACAAAGTATGGAAGAACAATTTCATTCAACGTTGGATTACATTTTTAAAAAGTTCATATTCGTGTAATGTTGAGTTGAAAATTGTAATAATTAAGCCGCACTTTGATAAATTACAAATAACTATTCGTACATGATGAGGTAATACAACTTCATTTTCTTTGTATCAGAAAATAAATCTAAAAACAAATGAAAATGAAGAAAATCTACAATGCAATTGCAGCGCTGTTAATAGGAACAGCTACTACTGCACAAGCGCAATTTTTTACACAAACAAATTACAGAGGCGCATTTGAACCGGCACCTACAGCTATGTGGACAGATACCTGGACAGAGTGGGATCCGCAAAACCATGCTTATGCTGCGCCAACTGTTTCGGTAACAACAAACATTACAACAAACACAACCTGGACAAGCAACAACGTATACTTATTGCAAGGACTTATCTATGTAAAAAACGGAGCGACACTAACCATACAACCGGGAACAGTTATTCTTGGCGACAAGAACACCGCTAATTCTTCTTTGATTATAACTCAGGGAAGCAAAATTGATGCGCAGGGTACAGTTTCAAGTCCAATAGTTTTTACTTCCAACCAGTCGGCAGGATCGAGAAATCTTGGAGACTGGGGCGGAATAATACTTTTAGGTAAAGCAACAATGAACACTCCAGGTGACACAGCAAACGTTGAGGGAATAGCACCAACAGTTGAAACGCGTTTTGGCGGAGGCAGCACACCTGACGACAACGATAACAGCGGTATATTATCATACGTCAGAATTGAATTTGGAGGATATGTTTTCGCTCCAAACAAAGAAATAAACGGATTAACCTTTGGCGCAGTTGGTAGAGGGACAACAATTGATCATGTGCAGGTTTCATTTACGAATGATGACGCTTTTGAGTGGTTTGGCGGAACGGTGAATTGCAGGTACCTGGTATCCTATAGAAATCTGGATGATGATTTCGATCCTGACAATGGTTACAGCGGTCTTGTACAGTTTGGATTAGTTGTTCGCGATCCAAGCTTCGCAGATAATCCTTCAGTTTCTACTTCAGAAGGTTTTGAATCAGATAACGATGCAAGCGGATCATCTAATGCTCCACTCACACAGCCTGTTTTTTCAAACATAACACTTATTGGTCCATACAGAGGTAATACCGGCAGCTCCATTGCAACAGGTTATAGAAGAGGTGCGAGAATCAGAAGAAATTCGAATCTTAAAATTTTCAATTCCATTTTCATGGATTTTGTTCGTGGTTTGCATATTGACGGAAGTGCATGTGAAAACAATATTCAGAATGGAGGAATAAAATTCGAGAACAATATTGTAGCAGGAACTTCAACCGGTAAAGTTTGCGAAGTAAATACAGGCAGTACCTTAAATCTGCCGGCACTCTTTGCTGCCGGAGCAAATGATTCACTTGTAAGTACAAGCGAAATCCTTACAACTCCTTACAATTTTACAGCTCCTGACTACAGACCTGCAAGCGGATCACTGGCAGAAAGCGGCGCTGATTTTACTGACGCAACTTTCAATGGATTGGTAGGAATATCAAAGTCAACAAACAACAATAATGTAAAGGTATTTCCGAATCCGGTCATTGAATTTTTGAACATTGATCTAACTGATCTAAATGGAGAAATTGAAATTTCAGTTTACAATTCACTGGGTGAACAACAATCCAACTCTCGTTTTATTAAAAGTAAAAATGATCCGTCTACAAAAATTGATTTGAACACTTTATCAAATGGAGTTTACTTTCTGATAATTAAAACAGAAAACGTATATTACAGTTCAAGGTTTATCATTAGTAAATAAAATCCAGACAAGTCAAAAAAAACCGCACCTTCACCAGAGGCGGTTTTTTTTATTTGAATCTTCATTGATTTTAATTTCTATACCCATGCAAACAATGTTTTTCGTCTAAAATGCATCCTTAAGTACTTATTGCTCAGGTCAAATTCAATTCTTTATAAAATCTTTATACCACTGTCCCCATTTTTAATGATTCCTTTACTGAAAAGCATGTAAATTTGTCCGCTGAAATTAAAAAGTGAGACAAAACATAAACATTGGGGCACAATATTTCGTCAGCATCTTAGTTATCGGCTTAGTTGCTTTCTTTGGTTATATACTTACAGATATTATTGGCTACAGAAGTGTTGCACTTCTGCTTTTAATGGCAGTTTCTATACTTGCCATGACGTACGAAATAAAACCGGTACTGCTGGCTGCCTGCCTGAGCGCATTGATCTGGGATTATTTCTTCATTCCTCCCCGATTCACCTTTACAGTAAATTCTGCTGAAGATTTTTTATTCCTGATGATGTACTTTATTATTGCTTTGCTAAACGGAGTACTCACAGTTAAACTCAGGCAAATAGATACTGAAAAAAAACAGAAGGAAGAAAGAGACAGGATCATCTCGTTATACAACACCTTGCTCAATTCCCTATCACATGAACTGCGTACCCCAATTGCAACAATTATTGGCGCAAGTGATACTTTAAAGGACAACAGGAACATTTTATCAGAAAAGAATAAAAATGAATTAGTCGATGAAATATCCAAAGCATCGCTAAGACTAAATCACCAGGTTTCAAATCTTTTAAATATGTCCCGTCTTCAATCAGGCACTATTCAGTTACGCCTGGATTGGTGTGATATTAATGAATTCCTTTTCACATTAATAAATAAACTGGACAAAAATGCACACGATCATAGAATTAAAATACATGTCAGGTCTGAACTCCCTCTCGTAAAAATAGACAGCGGATTAATTGAACAGGTGCTACTTAATATTATTAATAACGCGATATTTTATACCCCGGCTGACTCGGAAATTGAAATTTCTGCTGATGTTGATACTGAATTAGAACCTGAAGAAAACAAAATATTGGAGATCATTCAACATTATTTAATTATTAAAATCTGTGATAAGGGTCCCGGATTTCCGGAAAATGAAATACAAAAAGTATTTGATAAGTTTTATCGTTTACAAAACTGTAAAACCGGAGGAACGGGTTTGGGACTTTCAATTGCCAAAGGTTTTATTGAAGCGCACAAGGGCAAAATTGAATTAATAAATAGAACTGGAGGCGGCGCAGAATTTACAATTACAATACCGGTAGAAATTTCACAGGTACACAAACTTAGCCATGAATAATTCTGAAATACTGGTTATAGATGATGAGGAGCAGATAAGAAAACTGTTAAGAATTGTATTGGAAAGCAACGGCTTCAAAGTGATTGAAGCTGCTTCAGGTAAGGAAGGTTTAGTATTATCCGCTCATCATCCGCCTGATCTGGTATTGTTAGATATAGGATTGCCTGATAAGAGCGGTCATGATGTTCTTAAGGAATTGCGAATATGGTATACGAAACCGGTAATTATTTTATCTGTGTTAAATAATGAAACAGATATTGTTAAGGCCATTGACAATGGAGCCGATGATTATGTTGTAAAGCCTTTTCGTACAGGAGAATTACTTGCGCGAATCAGATCTTCTTTGAGGAAAACAAATACCACAGAACTAAATCCCGTTTTAAGATTTTCAAATCTCTCAATTGATCTAGCTTCGCATTCAGTTAAAAAAGGCACCGAGTTGATTAAACTGACATCAACAGAATACAACTTACTCGTTTTACTAGCGCAAAATGCCGGTAAAGTACTAACACATCAACATCTTTTAAGACAGATATGGGGTCCATCACATCAGACGGAAACGCAATACCTGCGTGTATTTATTGCGCAATTAAGAAAGAAGATTGAAGATGATGCCAACCGACCAAAATTCATAATCACCGAATCCGGAATTGGGTATCGATTTTTAGGAAACGAATAACATTCAAAAAAATAACAAGTTAAAACAACGTGGCATCAACAGGAAAAATTAATCTTAATAAGGTTACTCTTGGAGGATTATTAATTACGCTCGGAATTATTTATGGCGATATAGGAACATCACCCCTTTACGTTATGAAAGCTATCATTGGGACGAGCACGAATGATGTTATTCAAAACAATGTAATTATGGGAGCTCTTTCCTGTATTTTCTGGACCTTAACTTTACAAACAACCATCAAGTATGTTATTCTGACTTTACGCGCAGACAACCGCGGTGAGGGCGGAATATTTGCACTTTACACACTTGTCAGAAGAACTAAAATCAAGTGGCTTTTGATACTGGCAATAATTGGAGGATCCACACTCCTTGCTGATGGAATTATTACTCCTCCGATTTCAGTTTCTTCTGCCATTGAAGGTCTCCGCATTTTTAATCCGGAAATCCCAACTATTCCAATAGTTATTGCAATATTATCCGTCCTCTTTTTTATTCAGCAATTCGGAACACAATTCATTGGAAAGTTTTTTGGTCCAATAATGCTGCTTTGGTTTTTAATGCTTGGAGTTTTAGGAATAATTTGGATCAGTCAGGATTTTTCAATATTGAAAGCAATTAATCCTGTTTATGCTTATCGGTTACTCGTTGAACATCCTGGAGGAATATTGTTGCTTGGCGCAGTATTTCTTGCTACAACAGGTGCCGAAGCAT
>CBIHPU010000156.1:0-7623 GCA_966211935.1 uncultured bacterium
TGAGCGTGAGAGTAAACAAGATGTCTTTACCAGCGTTGATCGCGTGTTTCGTGATTTATTCAGCCGTTACCGGAATGTCGCTTGCATTTGTGCTTCTTTATTACAGCGTTGGTTCTGTTGTAACTTGTTTTTTCAGCACAACCGCGTTATTCGGCGTGTTCGCATTGGCGGGATACTTTACTAAAACAGATCTTACAAAACTTGGTTCTATATTAATGATCGGCGTGATCGGATTAGTGATCGCCTCAATAATTAATTATTTTGCGGGAAGCAGCACAATGGAATTTATCATCAGCTTCCTGGGTGTTATCATCTTTACCGGTCTTACGGCTTATGATGTGCAAAAGCTGAAGAACATGGGCAACCAGGTTTCAGAAGGAGAATCACTGACCAAAGCGGCTATAATGGGCGCCTTGTCTCTTTATCTTGATTTCATTAATATTTTTCTCTTTTTACTGCGTTTATTCGGCAGCAGAGATTAATTATTTGCATTTTACTAAAGACCCGGTTCGTGCCGGGTTTTTTTATTTATTATAACTGAATAGACAATTAAGTTAAGTTATTAGTGTCCGGCAAGAATTAAAAGACGGTGAAAGATAAATTACAATTTCTGGAAGGAATAAGGGGATTCGCCGCGATTATTGTAGTGTTTCAACATTTCGTCCTTTTATTTTATCCGGCTCTTTACACCGGTAATTTTTCGCAGGCGCATTTTTCACCCGAATTTGAACATTTGGCCGCCATCACTCCGCTCAATATATTTTATAACGGAAACTTAGCTGTTTCTCTTTTTTTTGTGCTGAGCGGATTTGTGCTCAGTTATAAATATTTTAAATCTAACGATGTTAATGTGTTGATCGAATATTCTGTAAAACGCTATTTCAGGTTACTGATCCCGGTAGCGTTTTCAATTTTGTTTGTGTTCGTGCTACTTTCCATTTTTTCGCCGGATATAAAAAGTATTGCAGCCGTCACTGGTAATGCCGAGTGGGTAAACGGAATTTTTAATGCACAGCCAACCTTTGGAGACGTGCTGTACAATATGTTCATTGATGTTTTTGTGAATGGAAACAACAAGTACAATCCGGTGCTGTGGACAATGGGAATTGAATTTCTTGGCTCGCTGATGTTATTCGCCACGCTTATACTGACTCATAACATGAAGAGAAAAGAATGGGTGTTTTACAGCGTTATTGTTTTTTTAATTATCAGTCAGTATTATTTCTATTCCGCCTTCTTTGCGGGCGCGCTAATCTGCAGAACTTTCTTAAATCCAACAACAGGAAAGAAAAGTCAGCTTGTAAACACAGCGTTATTTATTGTTGGGATTTATTTTGCTTCGCATTCAACCGCCTGGCAGCACACGGTTCAGTCCATTTATGCTCCGCTATTGCTTTTAAAAATGGATCTGATGAATCTTTCGCTGGTTGTTGGTTCGGTTCTTTTGATTTTATTCATTTCAAGAAGCGTTCTTGCGCAGAAATTTTTTTCCCTTGGTATTTTCCGGTTCCTTGGTTCAATTTCATTTTCAAATTATCTCGTTCATCTGGTTCTCATAGTTGTAATAGCAGATCTCGTCTTTTTGAAACTCTTGCCGACTAACGGATATAACAAAGCTTTTGCCGCAAGCGCCGCAGTTTCATTACTAACCGTTTTTATTTTTTCATGGTTCGTATACTTTTTCATTGATAAGAAATCAATTGTCTTTTCCAACAAGACCGCGAAAGGAATTTTATCTTTTCTCGGCAGGTCTGAGAAATAAAATTCATTCCTTCATAGCATAAAATATTAGTACATTTACGTTAATGAGCGCACTGATCAGCATCAGCAATATTGCCAAGGTATATACAATAGGAAGCGAAGAGATTCACGCGCTTCGTGATGTGTCGCTGGAAATAAATAAGAATGAATATGTAGCGCTCATGGGACCCTCCGGTTCCGGTAAATCCACTTTAATGAACGTGCTCGGTTGTCTTGATACGCCTTCATCCGGAGAATATATTCTTAATGGAACTTCGGTTGCCAAGATGCTAGATAATCAGCTGGCTGAGGTGAGGAACAAAGAAATTGGTTTTGTGTTTCAGACATTCAATCTGTTGCCTCGCTCCACCGCGCTTGAGAATGTAATGTTGCCACTCGTTTATGCCGGTATGCCAAAAGCAAACAGGGAGGCGCGCGCGAAAGAAGTGCTTGACCAGGTTGGTCTTGCAAACAGAATGACGCACAGGCCAAATGAACTTTCCGGTGGACAAAGACAACGTGTTGCGATAGCCCGGGCGCTGGTAAATAAGCCCGCCATAATTCTCGCTGACGAACCGACAGGTAATCTCGATTCAAAAACTTCAGTTGAGATCATGGGCCTTTTCGAAGAGATCCATAAGCAGGGAAATACAATTATACTTGTAACGCACGAAGAAGATATTGCAATGCATGCGCACCGGATTGTGAGGTTGAAAGACGGTTTAGTGGAATCTGATCAGGTGAATCAAAACGTGATTACCTACGCCAGCAGGCAGGTTTAGGGGTTAGCATTTGAAGGCAATTGCAGTTTGTCGGTTAATGTTGTCCGTTCACCTAAAGTAAAAAACCTAAAATGCTGGTTTTCAATTTTACGGTTGAATTTTTCTTGTTAAATTTATTTTCGTTTTAAACCTTTCCCCTTTAACGGCATCAAAGATTCAGAAACACAATTAAACAAACTTAAAACATGTATACAAGAAAAATCACCTTAGGGTTAGCAGCGGTCCTCCTCGCTTCATCAGCTGTTTTCACAAGCTGTAAAAAAGATAAGAATGAGGAAGACAGTGACACATCAAGCGCTTCCGATAATTCATTGGCGCAACAAGCTTACAACGATCTTGGAACAATGGCTGATGAAGCTGTGCGTAACGGATCATCGAATATCTATAAGTTCGGAAACAACAGCAACAGCACATTAAGCACCTGCGCTTCTTTAACCTGGAACAACGCTGTAAATTACACAACAGATACTTATGATACAGTTACTGTGAACTTTGGTACTACCAATTGTCTGTGCAACGATGGTCGTTACCGCAGGGGATCTGTTCAGTTTGTCTATAATGGTCTTTATCGTAATGCGGGAACGGTTATTACAATTAATCCTATCAATTACTTCGTAAATGATAACCAGGTTCAGGGACAAAAAACTGTTACGAATAACGGGTCGGGAACAGGTTATATGATGCGTCACACCATCAATGTTAATGGTACAGTTATCAAAGCAAATAACGGAGGAACAATTACCTGGACTTCCACCCGTACCCGCGACTGGGTTAGCGGTGATACAACTGTAATGTGGGATGATGACGTTTATCACATTAACGGTAACGCAAACGGAACAAGCGCGTCAGGTCAGTCATTCACAAGCAATATTACAAGCGCGCTTGTAAGAAAGTTTGATCCAACCAACGCTCAATGTAAGAGATATTTTATCCAGGGAACAATTGATCATACACCTTCCGGAAAGCCGACGCGTACAATTAATTTTGGAAGCGGCGCATGCGATAACTCAGCTACAGTAACTATCAACGGAAACGTTTATAACATTACTTTGCCATAATCCGGATCAAGCAATTTTCAGCCCCGTGGTCAGATGATCACGGGGTTTTTATTTTCTTATTTTTGAGCGATGAAGTTCAGCTGGCTCACCGTTACTTTTATTCTGATCACTATTACTCTCGTTTGGGTTTCATCAAATATTTCCTGGGGAAAGGATAAGTGGAAAGGAATACTGGAGAGCGACGCGCGCGGTTATTACGCCTACCTGCCTGCACCTTTTATTTATAACGATCTTAATTTTCAATTTTTCGATAGCATTGAAAAAGTGAAATATTTTGATGAGCATTATTATTACGATTACCGCGTTTCCGCGAATGGAAAAATCATTAATAAATATTGGTGCGGAACCGCAATCTGCGAGCTTCCGTTTTTTCTCGCGGCGCATTTGTTCACAAAAGTATCCGGCGGAGATGCTGATGGTTATTCAAAATTATATCCCATTTTCATTAACCTCGCCGCAATATTTTACCTGCTGGCAGGATTATTGTTTACCTATCGCCTTCTCGGCAGGTTCGGCATAACAGAGTGGAATAAAACAATTACAGTAGTTGCAATTCTTTTCGGAACGAATCTGTTTTATTACACAATCGGCGAGCCGGGAATGAGTCACGTTTATTCCTTCGCGCTCATTACGTACTTTCTTTATAGTTTAAAATGTCTTGAGGAGAGATTTTCAATGCTGCATATAGTAACATTGGCAATTGTGCTTGCGCTGATTTTTTTAACGAGACCACAGAATTCGATGGTGTTGTTGGCAGTTCCAATATTATTCAGCGGAAAGAAAGAGTTTATTTCTTTCTTAAAAAATCTGTTTCGGCGGAAAATTGCAATTGTGCTTGCGGCCGCCGTGTTTTTAGCTGTTGCCTCAATTCAGTTTATCATCTACAAAATTTCCTGCGGACAAATTTTTGTTGATTCATATCCGGGTGAGAAATTTAATTTTTCGTCCCCGCACATTATTGATGTTTTATTCAGTTATAAAAAGGGACTCTTTGTTTATACTCCGCTTTATCTCGCTTCACTGTTCGGCTTGATTTATATATTCAGAAGATCGCGCTGGCAGTTTTTTAGTTTTGTTTTTTTCTTTTTCGTACTTACTTATGTGCTTTCAAGCTGGCACAACTGGTGGTATGGAGGAAGTTTTTCTTCCCGCGTGTATGTGGATTATCTTGTAATTTTTTCTCTTTCTCTGGCTTTTGCTTTGCAGTATTCGGCCAGAAAAATCAGAATTGCAATTATTTCGGTTTGCGTGTTTCTTGTTCTTCTTTGCCAGGTGCAGACTTACCAATACCGTTATAACCAGATTCATTGGGATAAAATGACTAAAGAGAAATATTGGGATGTTTTTTTAAGATTGGATAAGCTTAATTGAACGAAATCAATTATTAAAATCCTTCCTGCCTGAATTTTATTATTTTTGATTGATGCGCCGGATACTTTTATTACTGTTTTTATTTCCATTTGTTGTTTACACGCAGACGTCTGTTAATGACGACTCACTAAAAGAAACGGTAGCGCATAAATTTCTGGTAAAGATCGATAGTGTTGGAAAGGAAGGACTGACCCTTGATAAAAACTGGTTGTTTTCTTTTACTGATGAGTCAGCTTTTGCTGAGGTGAATTATGACGACAGTAAATGGGATACGGTAAATACCGAATTGTACCTGGAAGATCAGAAAAGAACGGGCTTTAAGGGATTCAGTTGGTTTCGGCTTCACTTCATGCCCGATACTTCTTTACGCGGAACTCCACTGTCTTTAATTATTGATCAGAAGGGAGCTTCTGAAATTTATCTGAACGGGAAACTTCTTTATGAATTTGGAAAAGTAAGTAAAGACCAAGGCAATGAAGAACTGAACTCCGGCAACATGAAAATACTTTTTATTTCTCCCGAATTTGGAAGAGAAAATGTTCTGGCTATTCGATTTTCGAACTCAAATTACGAGCACAGTTACGACGGCAACGGAAACCTGCGTGCAGGATTATCTGTCAGACTTTTTAGCTCGCAGCAGTCCTTTGCCAACGTATTGCAGAAAATTTATTTTGCATCCACAATTGGTCTTGGAATTGGAATTTTCTTTTTTACGTTAGGGTTGGTACATTTTCTTTTATGGATCTTTTACCGCGCAAAAAGTTCTAATTTGTATTTTACCTTGTTCAGTTTCCTGATAGGATTTTATTTTCTTTTTTCATTCCTGAATACAACATTAGAGAATCCACATACGATGGACTGGTTCACGCTTTTATTGGTTTTTTCAATTCCGCTATTTACTGTTTCTTTTTTATCTGTGTTGTATTCTGTATTCTACGAAAAATTCCCAAAACAATTCTGGGTTTTTCTGGCTGTTTCTGTTTTGTCTTCTGTATTGATCGTGGCGCGTGCAGGAAACGAAGTAATTTATGTAACGCTTGTACTTGTGTCATGTTTAGTTGAGAGTCTGCGCATCGTAATTGTTGCGTTACGTAAGAAAAAAAGAGGGTCGTACATTATTGGATCTGGTTTCGGATTTTTCGGATTGTTTTTTCTGGTGATGATCATTGAAATATTTTTCACTGGAGGATTTACTTTAGAAGGAGTGAATTTCTGGGTTATTTTGCTTCTGGTGTCTGCAATATTAAGTGTTTTCGGAGTTCCTTTATCAATGAGTATTTTTCTTGCATACGATTACGGATCAACGAATAAAACGCTTATTAGAAAGTTGTCAGAAGTGGAAGAGTTGTCAGCAAAATCACTTGAGCAGGAAAAAGAAAAGCAAAGGATTCTTGAGACACAAAAAGAAACCCTGGAGCAGCAGGTTGCAGAGCGGACATTTGAGATCAATGAAAAGAAAAAAGAAATTGAAGAAAAGAATAAGGATATAACAGACAGCATCAATTACGCTCAGCGCATTCAGCGTTCAATTCTTCCGACAGAAGAAGAAATAAAAAATATTTTTCCGAATAGTTTTGTTTTGTTTATGCCACGTGATATTGTGAGCGGGGATTTTTACTGGTTCGCTGAAATTGAAGGTAAAAAATTCGCGGTGTGCGCAGATTGTACAGGTCATGGAGTCCCGGGCGCATTAATGAGCATGATAGGATGTAATTTACTACAGCAGATAATTGTTGAGAATAAGATTTACGGGCCTGCAGATATTTTGTCAAGACTGCAGAATGAAGTCAGAAAAGCATTGAAGCAGCAGAGCGGTGATAGTAAGGATGGAATGGATCTGGCAATTTGCATGATTGAAGGTGATAAGATTTTTTATGCTGGCGCACAAAGACCTTTACTTATTTTAAGGAATAACGAACTGGAAGAAGTGAAGGCGGACAAGCAAAGTATTGGCGGAGGCTATTGGGGAGATGAATTGACTTTCGCTCAGCACGAATTGAATGCAAAAGACGTTCAGGCCCTTTTCATGTTCAGTGATGGATTTCCTGATCAGTTTGGCGGACCGAAAGGAAAAAAATTCAAGTTTAAACAATTGGTTGAGGCGCTGATGGAAAGCGCATCTTTGCCTGTAACTGATCAAAAGAAAAAACTTGCGCAAAGATTTACGGAGTGGAGGGGAAACCTGGAGCAGATAGATGATGTATGTGTGATTGGAATAAGGTTTTGATCGGACCATTCGGCGACTAACCCAAAGGGAATTGCTTTACCTTAATTGTTTCAACAAAACTTCGGCTAAATATTCAAACTGCTCAACAGAATTGTACAGTTGACCCGCAACACGCACCCACTGTCTTGGTTGCTGCCGGTTAAAAGTAAAAACAGGAACTTCAATTTTATATTCACTGAATAATTTATCCTGCAGTGGAGAAATGTAATTAAAACCATAAGGTGGCAATTCTGTTTCGCGAAGATAGATCGTTGCAAGATTGCCGATCATATTATCCGGGCAGGGAAGGGGAGTGTTAAGTTTTTCTGCAATTATTTTTCTTGCTTTTAAAGTAAGAGCGTTGTTGTCTTCCCTGATCTTTTTCCATCCTCCTTCAAATGTTTTTTCAAAAAAATCTATTGAATCTCCAACACAGCAATACGCGCTGTAATCATCTGTGCCCGGC
>CBIHPU010000157.1:0-7614 GCA_966211935.1 uncultured bacterium
TTGGGGATCTGGATCACACAGATCAGGATCAGAATTGAAACATTAAAAAGAAAACTGCTTTATGGGGATTAAGAAAAATATTTTATTGCTGTTTGCATTTTTAAGTTCTGTGCTGGCGTTTTCACAAGGTCCTGCCGCAGAACAACAGGTTGATATGGCTGACGCATTTTATTCGGAAGGAAAAGTTTACATTGTTGTAGTGGTAGTTTCTATCGTTGTATTGGGAATTTTACTTTATCTCTTTACATTGGATCGTAAACTCTCCCGCATTGAAAAGGAATTGAAGAAATAACTCAGAAAAGAATTAGCCATGAAGAAGTTGCACATTATTTTGATTATCGTGATCGCCGTAATGATTGGCGTGATCGTTACCTTGATGTTCAACACAAGTACATTCGGAACTTTCGCTGATGCGCAGGGAATGAGTGCTGACGATGAGATTCGTGTTGTAGGAACATTGGACAAATCGCAGCCTATTGTTTTTAATCCGGAACAGGATGCAAACACCTGCACATTTTACCTGATGGATAAAAAAGGCATATCCAAAAAAGTTATTCTCCATCAGAGCAAGCCCCGCGATCTTGAAAAATCCGGTCCCGCTGACGAAATCGTCGTTAATGGCGCTTTGATCAACGAAGAATTTCACGTTGGTCCAAATGGAATTCAGCTTAAATGCCCAAGCAAGTACAACAAGGGCACGCCCGAAGAGACTGCAAGCAAGTAAATCGTTCGTCGTTTGACGTTTGTCGTTTGATGTTTTATCCGCGCTGATTCTTTCATTATTACTTTCTTTATCCCTCTTAAAAGAAATCGTAGTAAAACTTTATCTTAGCTGTAATGGTACGAAATGAAGCAGAGATTTTTTCAGTTTACCTGATTGGTGAAACACCCTCTGCCCAACTCGTTGAAAGATATGAGCACGCAAGTTCAGCAATCGGTGCCATTAATGAACGTGATAAAAAAATCTATGAAATTTCAGTTAAACATCCCTCACTGATTCCTTTTACCGATGCCGCGCTTGCAATAGGAGACCGCAATGCCTTGCTTCGGAAAAAATTACTGGTTATGCTGGCCATTCTTGAAACAACACCTGAGCATTACGAAAAGTTCAGAAGCAGAAATGAAAGCAAATTAAAATGGATATCACTTTTTTTTCGCGGAGGCTTCGCTGTTTTTAAAATGATAGTTGGAAAAATCATTCTCGTTTTCGTTTAAATTATTTTGGATTGATTGATATAGATTTCATAGTGGCGGGATCAGGATGCAGCGGAGCAATGGCTGCGCAGACTCTTATTGAAAGTGGCGCAAGGGTTTTGATGCTGGATGTAGGAGAACAGGATGAACATTACTCCGCATTAATTCCTCCGGGAGATTTTGAATCGATACGCAGATCTGAAAAGGATCAGTATAAATATTTTCTTGGTGAAGAGTTTGAAAGCCTGGAATTCAATGAATCAAAATCGGGCGCGCAACTTACGCCGTCCAGGAAACATGTTGTAAAGCACGTTCAGGATCTGCTTCAGTACAAGTCGAAAACTTTTGCGCCTGTTGAAAGTCTCGCTTACGGCGGACTAGGCGCAGCGTGGGGATTAGGCTGCTGTGTCTATTCAAAATCAGAAATAGAACAATGCTCACTTAATGAAACTGAAATGCTTTCTGCTTATGAAACAGTAACGGAACGTATCGGAATCAGCGCGGATGAAAACGATAACGCATCATCCTATACCATTGGCAATATTAAACAGCATTTGCCTCCATTAAAAATTGATGAGTGCGAATATTTGCTCAGCAATTTCCAGCAAAAAAAACATCGCATAAATAAAGACGGATTTTTTCTTGGTCGTCCCGCCCTTGCGCTATTGTCTAAAGATTATAATGGCAGGAAAGCTACACCGTATGACGATATGCATTTTTACAGGGACGCAGGCAACTCGGCTTATCGCCCGGGAATTACAATTGATGAACTGAAAAAATCGCAGAATTTTCATTACGAAAAAAATCAGCTGGTAATTTCTTTTTCCGAGGATGAAGGAAAGACTCAGATAAAAACTTTTGACATCCGAACTAAAGAATACAAATCCTTCAACGCTTCAAAAATTATTCTTGCCACAGGCGCGCTAAGCACCGCGAGAATCGTTTTACGTTCAATGAATTCAGAAAAGAAAATTTCTTTTCTCTGCAACCCATACACATATTATCCTTGTCTGAACTGGCGACTTGCCGGTAAGGAGATCATGAAGAACAAAACGGGAATGGCTCAACTTTCTTTGTTTCATGATCAGGATTTAAAAAACAGCGACATCGCGATGGCTTCCATTTATTCCTACAGGTCTTTATTTCTTTTCAGGCTTTTAAATGAGATTCCATTAAACTTCAAGGACGCGAAAGAGATCATGCGCTTTTTATTAAGCGGAATTGTGATCATGGGCATTCATCATCCTGACAGGTTCTCTTCCAACCGTTCTTTTCAGAGGAAAAGTGATCCTTCAACATTAACAGGAGATAATTTTGATATTGAATACAATCTTTCGGAAGTAGACGAAATAAAATTAAAGTCAAGAGAAAAAAAATTTACTTCTGTTATGGCTTCGTTAGGCGCGCGCGCGTTAAAACGCGTGTCACCTGCAATGGGCGCAAGTATACATTACGCGGGAACATTACCGTTCAGCAAGGAGATGAAAGAATTTTCTCTCTCACCTGAAGGCAGACTTTGGGGAACTCAAAACGTTTACGTTGCGGACAGCAGCGGCTTTACTTTTTTACCGGCTAAAGGCCTTACCTTTTCATTAATGGCAAACGCGCATAACGTTGCAAAAAAACTGGCACAAAAAAAATGAGTGTAATTGCTATAACAGGAGCCGGCGGATTTATTGGTGACGCGTTGGTTAAACACTTTTTAGAAAAAGGTCATGAAGTTATTGCACTGAACAGAACTCCCCTACCTTCTACTTCATCGCACGAACGCTTACAATTTATTCACTACGACCTCTTAAAAGAAATTGATGTTGATGCATTAAAAAAAGCTGACGCGATCATTCACTGCGCGTTTACAAAATGGAATGAAGAGAACATCAATGCGGATGAAATAAACATAAGGGCGTCACTGCGCCTGGCCGATTTTTGCGAAAGGGAAAACAAACAATTTGTTTTTATGTCGAGTTTCTCCGCACACGAAGATGCATTATCGCATTATGGAAAACATAAATTTGAACTGGAAAAAAAATTAAGAAAAAAGCATCTAATAATAAAAGCAGGACTGGTAATCGGGGAGCGCGGATTGTTTAAAGAAATGTCCCGCCTGGTAGCAACAAAAAAAATTATACCTGTTGTTGGCAAAGGAGATCAGCCGGTGCAATGGATACATATTTCAGAATTGGTGTATGCAATTGATAATCTCCTGTCTAAAAAATTAAAAGGAGTTTTCGCATTGGCGTCTGAAAAGAGTATAACATTTCTTCAGATGCTTGAAAATATAGCATCTGGACAAAAAAAATCCGTTTACTTTATATTTATTCATCCATTAATAACTGAAATAATTCTCAAAGTATTGGGAAAGAGAGCGCCATTTACAAAGGAGAATCTGCTTGGTCTTTTGCAGCTCAGAAAATTTGAGACAGCAGAAAGTCTTACGCAAAGTGAAATAAAAGTGGATGACCTGTCGCGCTGGCTGTAACCAGTTTTATAAATATCACGCAGCTCGTTGAATATATTCCATCGGTTCATGAAACAAATATCTTTCGTCATAGTCAATTTCAAATTCTTCCAATTGTTTTATATACTCATCTTTAAAAGATAATTTTTGATGATGAGTCTTCTGATTTTTTATGTAATCGATGACATTGTTCACAGCAGATTTTGAATAGGAAAAGGCGCCATATCCGCTTTGCCACTCAAAACGTTGTCTTGTCAGGCGGTAATCATTGATCCAGCGCGATGAAGCTGCTTTCACTTCCTGCATTAACCTTGAAACTGATTGATCGGGGCGCATGCCTATAAAAATATGAATGTGATCCGGCATTCCGTTTATAGATAACATTTTGTGTTTGTTATGTTCGTTTTGTACAATACCGGTTATGTATTTATATAAATCGTTTTCCCATTCAGGATCAATTAATCCCTGCCTGTATTTAGGTGAGAAAACAAATTGAAGATGGATTTGATGGTAAGTGTTAGCCATAGGACTTCGTTTGATGTTTGATGTTGAATAACTTTCGTGATAATTTGATTATCAAAATTAGTTTGGATAAAATATACCTTTGGATAATCATGCGAAAAAAATTTTATCAACACTTAAATATGATAGGTAGTCGCTACGCGACCAGAGAGTATTATCCGATTCTTTTAGCAACCCACAGGTTGTCGCTGCGCGACAAGAACCGAAATGCATAAAATAAACCACAAGATGTGCGTATCACATCTACTGTTATCACAAAACAAAAAATCAAGTCGCGATGCAGCGACCTAAGGCTATGTCCAGACCTCACAAAGTCACGGGAGCGACGACCTATGGCCAAGATAACACAAGAAGTCTAAAGTCACGATCATGTTAGCGACGACTTAGTTGCAAACCTCATGAAGTCGCGCGAGCGACAACCTATGGGTAGCTCCGCGTACCCCGTTAAAATTCATCAAACCATTTTATCATACGCATAGATTCCCGCATATTTCACGTAAATTTATGTCAACAAAATCCGGACGTGCAAACGTATTTTTCGCAACTCATTATTCTCTTTAAAAGATTAGGCATCGTTGTGTTGCTGTATGAAGTTTGCCGCATTCTTTTTTATTTTTTCAATCGAAATTTTTTTAGCGATACCAGCGCGGTTGAAATAATGCAGGCCCTCTTCTTCGGATTGCGTTTCGATCTTTTTACTATCTCTTTTTCAAATGCGCTGTTTATTTTTATGTCAATAATTCCGGCGGCCTTCGTTTTTAGCAATGTCTACCAGAAAATCCTGAAATGGATATATATTATAACCAACTCAGTTTTTCTAATACTAAACTGCATCGACTTTGTGTATTTCAAATTCACCAACAAACGCTCAGGATACGATATCTTCAACCAGATCTTTGGAGGACAAACCGACGTTCTGAAACAAATTCCGGATTACATAAAAGATTTCTGGCTCGTATTCCTTATCTATTTCGCTATTGTTTACCTTCTGTTCCTGGGATGGAAAAAAATTAAATTAGACAGAAAAAATAACTTCTATATCTATACATTTAAAAACGCCGCAGCTTATTCAGGCCTGTTCTTTTTTATGGGGGCATTACTGCTTCTTGGCATGCGCGGAGGATTCCAGTATATCCCTTTACAAATAGTTGACGCGGGAAAATATGCTTCTCCAAAAAATGTTGCGCTCGTTCTGAATACTCCTTTCAGTATTATCCGTTCATTCGATTCCGAGCGACTTCCCGATCTGCAGTTCGAAAAAAACGAAGACGCGCTCGCGTATATTAAACCGGTTAAACAATACCCGAAACAAAATTTTTTAAAGAAAAACATTGTAGTACTTATACTGGAGAGTTTTTCTAAAGAGTATACAGGAATAGGAAAAAGAAAAAGCCTTACGCCATTTTTAGACAGTTTAATGAAAAAAAGTCTGCTGTTTACCAACGGATGGGCCAATGGCAAACAAAGTATAGAAGGAATTCCGGCCATACTTTCATCTGTGCCAAGCTTCATGAATACTCCTTTCGTCAATTCCAAATACGCTGATAACCGCCTGAATTCTTTTCCTTCGCTGCTTAAAGAGAAAGGATACACAACTGCATTTTTTCATGGCGGAAAAAACGGAACCATGAATTTTGATTCGTACGCGAACATTGCCGGCTTCGAATCTTATTACGGGATGAATGAATACCCGAATGAAGAAGATTTTGATGGGAACTGGGGAATATGGGATGAGCCTTTTTTACAATACTGTTCTAAAAAATTTACCGATCTGCAACAACCATTTTTAGCTTCGGTTTTCACGCTTAGCTCACATCATCCTTATAAGGTGCCTGAACAATATCAAAATAAATTTCCAGCAACTAATCTCGAGATTTCTGAAAGCGTTGGCTATGCGGATATGGCGCTGAGAAAATTTTTTGAAAGCGCCGAGAAAACCGACTGGTATAAAAACACCGTTTTCGTTCTTGTTCCAGATCACACCGGACCTTCTGCAGATTTCTTTTACGGTAACCAGGTTGGGCAACACGCAATTCCCATCGCTTTTTATTCTCCCGAAAAATTATTCAGCGGAACTTCAGATGCGTTGATGCAGCAATGCGATATTTTACCAACGCTTTTGGATACTTTAGGATACAATGATCCATTTTTCTCATTCGGAAAAAGTGCCTTTCAAAAACACGAAAACGAATACGCCATATTTTATGACTCCGGAAATCACTACCTGGTCCAGGATTCAATGTGTTTTATTTTCAATAATTATGTATTGAAGCAATCTTTTCTTTATAAACGCGACAGCTCATTGCAGAACGAATGCACAAAGAAATATTCAGCAGAAGCGAAAAAAGCGGAAAAATATTTCAGGAATTTCCTTCAGCTCTACCATTATACATTGAACTCCAACACCGCGTTCGCGGAAGATCGATAACTTCTATTCGGTGCATTTCCAAAGTTTTCTACTTAACAGAATTTTTCGCTACTGGGGGAATTTTTCCCATTATTAGACAGAAATCTCATTTGTAATGATTTATATCGTTGATTTTCAAGTGATGAAAATCCGGAACATGATTTGGCAAATGTCTTGCGCAACTTATAGTCATTAAAACATTTTCATGAGAATAATTCTTTACCTGATTGGAATAACAATGATTTGCGCCTGGCTGATAGGGTTTCTCCGTTTTAACGCGGGAGGATTTATTTATTTGGTGCTTATCATAACGGCAATAGCGATTTTGCTGAGATTAAGTAATAATGTAGAACAAAGAAAACAAAGAAAAATCATGAGAAAAAGAATCTTGTTCCTGGCTATAACAGGTTTTATAGCGGGAACTCTCTTCACGTCCTGTGAGAGGAACAATACCACCGACAGAATGGACGATCAGCAGGATAAAATAGAAAGGGAAAGAAGGGATGTTACCAAAGAAGAACGTGATGTTGTTGAAGAACAGACAGAAGTTGAACAGGCTAAACTGGAAATGGATCAATATAAAACTGAGAGCGAAATGCAGATCAAAGAAAACAATGAGCGTATCAGGGAATATAAAGACAAAATGGACAGGGATCCTAAGTGGAGAGATAAGTATGAAGATGACATAAATGACCTGGAGAAAAAAAACAGGGATATGGAAACCAGGCTTCGCGAATACAAGTACAGTTCAAAAGAAGACTGGAACAATTTCAAGTCCGAATTCAACAGGGACATGAACGAGCTTGGAACATCAATTAAAAATGTTTTCAGGGACGATGACAAAAAAGATAAAGACAGAAAAGAATAATCAATAGTGTGCTTTACAGTAAAAAAAAATCCCGCAAAGTAGTTTGCGGGATTTTTTTTTAAATTTCTAAAATCTTTATTTCCCTTCCTGTAATTCGAAACTGTGTTTCTTATCTATACTCGCCTGAATATCCTCAAGCCTTCCTTTAGGATTTGAATCGATCAG
>CBIHPU010000158.1:0-7592 GCA_966211935.1 uncultured bacterium
ATTTCTGCTTCATGGTCGTTTTAAGCATGAAGCGAAATCAGTCTTGGGATTTTTGCTTCATGATTTGTAAATTTAATGATTCCTAAGCGACTAAAAAAGCCAGAAAAACAAAAGGTCGATAAGATGTATATACGGGAAATAGAAGAAAAATTATGCGCGGTCGCCGGAATTGACAAGCTCACACATTCGGTCAATGCTGCCGGTTATCTCAATACAAAATTGAAAGTAGCTGCAATTCCCGTTCCTGTGCAACGTAAAGTTTATAGGGGCGGATTTTCATTTTCAGGAGGAAACACAAAACAACAAATCAGGATCTGGGAAAAGATTTTTCATGAAGCAGAATTCCACGAAGTAAAATCTCAAGCACTTTTTTTTGTCGCAGAAAATTTTAAAAAGCTTGACAAAGAAATGTTATGGCGGAGAATAAAAACATGGATAAAGAGCACAGACAACTGGGCACACAGCGATTCTTTGTCGGGGTATTATACCAAAATACTGGAAGAAGAAGAGCAACTTGTATTGCCTCAACTTATAAAATGGAATTCCAGTAAAAATCATTGGGAACGCAGACAAAGTATTGTGAGTCTTCTGTACTATCAGCGGACCAAAAAGAAATTCCTTCCATACAAAAGAATTCTTCCGTTGATAGAAAATCTTTTGGAGGATAAGGAATATTACGTTCAGAAAGGAATTGGATGGTCCTTGCGGGAGCTTGGACAAGTCTACGAAGAAGAAACCAAACTGTTCCTTGAAAAAAATTTAGGGCGGATCTCGCCTGTTGCTTTTACTGCTTCAGTTGAATATATGCAAACAAAAGAAAAAGAACAGTTAAAGCTGCGAAGAAAAAAAATAAGAAGCGGTATTGTCTGAAGACAGAAGCTTTAGCATCCACTTCCGTTTTTCTCCAGCGATGATATGCAAGCGCGATATCCTGCCTGAAAACAAAACTGAAAATTGCAAGGAGTATATATGGAATTCCCATCAGGTACACGATGCCGGAATTAACTCCGTTAACTATTGTAGCGCCGTTCTGAAGACTTGATTCAGCTGATGCTTTGCACATTGCACACTGTGCATTTACAATATGGGTAAACGTCAGGAACATCAAAATCAGCAAGAAATAAATATTTAATTTTTTCATTACTTAAAAATTATAATACGGCTGAATCATTAAATAAACTACCACACCTGAAATGGTAACATAAAGCCAGACCGGAAAACTAAAGCGTGTAAGTTTGCGATGCTTCACAACATTATTCGTTCTGCCATAATGAAAAGACAATAATACCATAGGCATGACCACAGCAGCAAGTAAAATGTGTGTCAACAGTATCAACAGGTAAATATATCTTGTTCCGCCGGCCGCGGCTTTTTCAATGGCATCTGTTACACCATCATGATTGATGTCGCCAAATCTTGTATCGGGAATAAAATAATGCGTGGTGACGTAGAGGATCAAAAAAATGCCTGAAAGAAACATTGCCGAGTAATTGAAAAATTTATGCAGGCTTATCTTTTTTGATTTGATGGCGATGAAGGAACAGATCAAAATAACACTGCATGTTCCATTGATAATCGCAATCATCTTTGGAAAAGAATAAACAAGCGATGGAACGGGTGGTTTTGGAATAAGTCCGCTTCCCAATAAAGTAATAGTGGTGAAAACAACAGCTGTAATGATCCACGTAAGCAATTTTGCTGTTTTGTCTGACATTTTATTTGTGGAGACTGCAGTTTCCATAGTTTAATCTAAAGTTCCGTTTTCAAAGTTTTTATATCGGCAATAAGCTTAATTACCTGCGAACTGTCGGTGCCATCGTACATGCCCCTGATGCGTTGCTGTTTGTCTATCAACAAAAAGAGTTCACTGTGCAGAAAACCTTCGGGACTTCCATCATCCTCCAGCGCGTTTACGAGATAACCATTTTTAGCAATGTCATAAATCGTTTTCTTTTCTCCTGTCACCAAATGCCATTTGCCCTTAAGAGCGCCATATCTTTTTCCATATTCCTGCAACACCTCAACAGTGTCGTGCATTGGGTTTACAGTATGTGAAAGAATAAGTATATCACTGTCGTTTTTAAACGACTCCTGCCCCTCCTGCATGCGCGTACTCATTACGGGACAAATACTCTGGCAGGTTGCAAAGAAAAAATCGGCTACATAAATTTTATCTTTCATTGTTTCAGCCGTCACTGTTTCGCCAAACTGGTTTGTAAAACTGAAATTCCCGACAGTGTGGTAAACTGTATCTGTGCCATTTTCCACTGATTGCCTTTCACCAAACACAGGCAACACTAATTTGTTCTGCTTTCCCCCATTTGCACCGCACGACACAATGATAGTCAACACAAATGCAATAAATCCATAATTTAAAAATTTACTCTTCATCTCCGCTCTGTTTGGTGTGAATGGTGTTTTTTCTGACCAGTTTGGCTTTTTCATCTCTCAGTTTCAAATGTTCAAACTCCTGTATCATACGTTTCACCTCAGAAACATATGTTGGGTCATAATAACCGCGTATGTTTCTTTTCTTGTCAATCAACGCGAAAAAATATGGAAACACATGTACCGGTTTATTTTTAAAAAAAGCCTCGTTCATTTTTTTAAACTCTCCGGCGCTGCAAAATAATTCTTCAATGTCTTTGTTATGTATTTTCAATTCAGCCTTTTTCATTAGTGGTACCGAATCGAAAGACGAAACCATCAGAATATTAATGTGATTCAGTTTTTCCGGTTTATATTGTGTAAGCTCAAGCAACCCATTTAATTTAAAACCGTCTTTCCTGAACTCATCGTGCAAAAACGCCACAAGAAAAACAGGGTAAGAATTTGTGTCCAGCACAACCGGTTTCTTTTCGTAATTTAAAAAACCATCCAGCGGAACGCTATAGTAAACGGTATCTTTAATTTCGGCGTCGTATTTTTTAGGCCCGTAATAGGCCATCTTTTTAAAGTTCGCTTCAGACAATTCAAAAAAGAAATAAAGTAGGGAGGGCAGTAATAAAACTGTAACAAGCAGTATGCGTTTTTTAGAGCCCATAATAATTTGAACGCAAAGATACGAAGGAATGCAGCATGCGATTTGCCAAATGCGTTAAAGAAAAAAAAGACAAAAAAAAATCCGGCTGATTCAGGGCCGAACTTTAAATATCATTTAAGCAGATTAATGAGCAGCTTCAGTTGCAGCTTCAGAGTGACCTCCGCCCTGTTCATGAGCCTTGAGTTCTTTAACTGCAGCATCTCTATTGTCCTTGTATTGATGGTGAGCAGGTGTACTGTTTGCCGGTACGCCAACATAAATTCCTTCTACAAGAATAATAAACACCAGGTATACAATGAAAACAATGTATGGCGCAAGAATAGTCCATTTCATAAACTTTTCTTCATGCCCAAGGTGCATGAATACCATGACAATATAACCAGCTTTCAGAACAGTAAGCCCAACAAAAATAACTTTCAGCAACATGCTCGACCTGCGGTCCTCATCAAGCAGGCCCATATTACTTGCATAAGTTCCAATAACCAGCTCAAGAATTGTTACACCGAGCATTATCCAGAACACGTTCCATAGTCTTCTGCGGATAGGCTTACCTTCCGCTTCAGAGTGATTGCTCATCACTTCGTACTGTGGGTAATCATCGTGGAATTCCATAATTTATTTTAGTTTGATGTTTGACGTTAGATGTTTGATGTTGGTTATAGCAGATAGAAGAAGGTAAATACGAATACCCACACAAGATCTACGAAGTGCCAGTACAAACCAACCTTCTCTACCATTTCATAATGTCCGCGTCTCTGGTAAACACCGCGCACCACATTAATGAAGATGATAATATTGATTACTACTCCCGAGAATACGTGCGTTCCGTGGAAACCGGTAATGAAGAAAAAGAAATTGGCAAACTGCGGAGCGCCATATTCGTTATAGCTCATGTTGGCTCCGAAAAACTGCTTCACCACGCGTTCCCCCGTTTCCGGATCGATCTGCGGGATCATGCCCCCCTCATGTGTACCAACTATAAAGTGAAACCATTCCCATGCCTGAGATCCAACGAACATCAGACCTCCGATAATAGTAAGAAACAACCAGGTCATTACACCTTTCTTATTCATACGATGACCGGCTTCAACCGCCAGCACCATTGTAACAGAAGACATAATCAGGATAAAGGTCATTAATCCCACATAGGCAAGTGGCACATGCTTGTCAACAAAAGGAAAATGGGTAAACACTTTTTCTGCAAGCGCCCATTCATCAGCGGCAGCATGACGCGCAAAACCATATGCGCAAAGCAAGCCTCCAAACGTAAGGGCGTCAGAGATAAGGAAAAACCACATAAACATCTTTCCATAACTCACTCTGAACGGCGACTTACCGCCATCCCAGGCTGTTTTTGGATCAAAATCGATTGCGTGTGCCATAAAAGACCAGGTAATTGATTGTAATTAATTTGTTAACGTTGACTTGGATTATTTTAAAAGAACAAAAATTTGTTAAAGAAATCCGGTGCAAGTTTAGCGAATAAATAATAAAAAAAGAAATAAATAAACCCACAAAATATCCATGAAGTGCCAAAAGGTAGAGCAGAGCTTTAAGCCGTGGAAATCCTTAGACGAATACGCACCTTTGTTCAAACGAATAAAAGTCCAGATCATTCCAAACATTGCAAGCACAAGGTGAATTCCATGAGTTAGTGTAAGAACAAGAATGAAAGATGCTTTGATATTCGATTTTGATCCCAATGCGTAAATCTCCTGGTCATACATATTGTAAAAGCCCTGCACCTGCGTATAACAGAAAACTATTCCTAACAGCAATGCTGTAAGCATAAACGCCTTTGCCTGTCTGACCTTGTCTTTTTTTATTGAATTCATGACGAAAATCATGAAAACACTACTGGCAACAAGTATAGCTGTGGAGATATAATAGATATCCGGCAAACGAAAACTCATCCAGTCTTTTGATTCCTTCCGGATCACATATGCGCTTGTGAGTCCTGCAAAGATCATGATAACAGAAAAAGTCAGCAACCAAACCAGCATGGTTTCTGCTTTGTATTTACGTCTTTTCTGATCTTCTTTTTCTTCCAATTCAGTCATAGTTATATCAGCTGTAGCCATTTTCCCGCAAGTATTAATAATTGAACAATCGGTAAATAAATGAATGACGCGAACATTAGTTTGCGAGCGGTCTCGATAGAACAATTGCGATACAATTTTATGGAGATCGCAAAGAACCAGATTCCCATTATGAAAATAACAATTCCGGTTATCCAGCTATGGAAAATAAAAATGCAGGGCAAAATGCTTACGGGAATTGTAAATAATGTATAGATAAGGATCTGAAACGCGCTTGCCTTGCTTCTTCCATCAAGAGCAGGCAACATAAAAAATCCGGCTTTCTGATAATCATCATGACTAACCCAGGCTATTGCCCAAAAGTGAGGGAACTGCCACATAAACTGCACCGCGAAAAGCAACCAGGAAATATAGGTGATCTCACCAAATCCGGAAGTAGCGGCAACTGCGCCAATCATTGGAGGAAGCGCTCCGGGAATAGCGCCAACAAATACCGCAAGAGGGGTAACGCGTTTTAATGGAGTATAAACAACTGAATAAAGAATAGAGGAAATAAATCCGAGTATCGCCGCCATCGGGTTTGTATAAAGCCACAATAAAACGACTCCGGCGGCGAGAGAAACAAAACAGAATAAGAATGATTCAGTAACCGTGAGTCTCGTTGTTGGCAAAGGACGACCCATTGTTCTCTTCATTAGTTTATCCAGGTCGCGTTCTATGATCTGGTTAAATCCGTTTGATGCGCCGGTAATTAAAAATCCTCCTGCAAAAACAATAAAGGCTTTAAACCAATTGGCTTCTTCACTGACCGTAAAAAAACTAATGACTGCAGAAAAAACCACCAGCGATGACAGGCGGAATTTCATTAACTCTGCGAAGGAGATAACACGTGCCGTTTTTCTTAATGACTGCGCTGAAGTTTGCTCCATCGCTATTTCTGACCGGGTTTCCAAATAAAAATGAATGCGCTAAACGGGCACAAATGTACGAGGAATATGCTTTCGGGAGGTAGAATGTTGAAAGTTTAAAAGTTAAGATGGGAGTTGAGAAAGTTTGGAAAGTTTGGAAAGTTTAGAAAGTTTAGAAAGTTTAGAAAGCGCTATGTCCTGACCGTTAGCGTCAGGGTTGAAAGTTTAGAAAGCGGGAAGCGCCCTGCCCGGCAGCGCCAGGGTTGAATTTATACGAATAAAAAAGCCATGAACTTCTGTCATGGCTCACGCTTTAGTGCCCGATCTATTATTTTGCGGACCCGGCTTTTTTTGTAAAAGGTTTATTCTTTTTCGGTCTGCGGTTTACACCGTACGAACCGATATGAATCTTACCTTTCTTGCTTTTTTTGTCTCCTTTTCCCATAGATAAATGAATAAAGTTTTAAAGGCTCTAAAATATATTTTGACGAGAAATTCTTCAAATGTTTTTTGCTGAAAAGCATAAATTTTACTGATAACTTACTGATTTCGACAGCTAAATGTTTAGGTTCATCGTTAAAAAATAATGCTCTACAGTTAATTGTCGTAACTTTGATTGATTGCTGTTACAACGCGTATGAAAAATCTGGCTGCCCTTTTTGTTTCTTCTTCGGTATTTTTACTTAGTGGTCAAACCAGTGAGGTAATCCAATCCGTACCTTATTTCACTGAAAAACTTGCAAATCCTGTGCAGGTTATGGTGCCGGCTAATGATAATTGTGCAAGCGCAACAACCTTGACTGTTGGTGGAGCTTTGCTATGTGGCCAGACAACGAGCACCGGAACACTGCAGGTTGGTGAATGCTATACAAATTACGGCGGGGGATCAACGGAAGTAACAACCTGGTACAGATTTACGGCAACAAATGATTCGCTTGTTTTCAATTGGGTACAAACGAATTCAACCAACTGTGCACCTCACATTGCAGTATACGGTCCTTTTGCTTCGGGAGCGGGATGTTTGCCGGCTTGCGCTACACAAATTTATAATGCCTTACAAAGCGGCGACCCAGGACATCATAATCTTCTGACTGGCTTGAGCATTGGCAGTGATTACCTTATACAGATTCAGGGAGACGAATGCGGTGGCGCCGGTGCAGCATCTCCAACGTTTTGTATCAATGTTGTTAATCCTGCTGCCAATGCGTATTCATCCGGAGCAACCATGATGAATGCCTGCGGAACCGCATTTTCAGGAACAACTAACGGAGGATACTGGAACAACGGAACAGGAACCGGCTCAGGTAATAATAACCTTGACAATAATGCCGGAACAACTTGCGGCGGATGCGCTGCGGGAGATGATGTTCCTTTTGTGATCAATAATATTTCATGGTTCACTTTCTGTGCCGCTACAAATGGAACATGGCAGGTTACAGTAAATGGAATCAGCGGATGTAATCTTGCCGCGCCAAATGCGGGAATACAGGCATCATTATTAACCGGAACAACGGGTTCCTTCACCAATGCAGGAAATAGTCCAAGTCCATTAACACCCGGTAGTTCGTGGACCTCAGCTACGATAACGGTAAACAGCGGAAG
>CBIHPU010000159.1:0-7591 GCA_966211935.1 uncultured bacterium
ACACCAAAGGAGATATTGAAGTGCTTGCAGGTCTTGCACGGGCTTTCGGTGATCTTACAGGGGACAAACGTTTTGTTGACTACTTCAAATTTGTACACGAAAATAATCCTGATGTTTACCTGCAACGAATCCTTGATACAAGTACCGGTACTGCAGGTTATCAGTTTAAGGAAATAGAAGACAAAGCGAAGCAGGGAATTCCATCGTTGCTGATGACGCGCACAACACCAAAATATGTTGGTATGGAGCAGCGCGATGAAAATAAGCAATGGTATACAAAATCCGGACGCATGGAATTCTATCGTGACGAACCGGAGTTTATTGAAGCGGGAGAAAATATGGTTGTGTTCCGTGAACCGATCGATTCAACATTTTATGAGCCAAACGTTATTGTCGGAAAAAAACATCCTTGCATTATGCCGGATGAACCACAAAAATACGGAGTGGAAGCATCAGACCTCTCAACAGATACACGCCAGGGACGAAACGTTGTTAAGCCATGGAGTGAGGTAAAAGAAACAAAGCATCCGCTGCAAAGCGTGAGTAAAGAATATAAGTTTATTTTCCATACTCCAAAATTCAGACACGGCGCGCACACAACACCGGTTGATACAGATATTATTTCTGTATGGTTTGGTCCGTTCGGAGATATGCACAGAAAAGATAAACGCAAGCCATTCGTTTCAGAATTATATGTTGACATCAACCCGCTCGACGCGAAAGACCTTGGTGTAGAAGATGGAGATTATGTATGGATCGACGCAGATCCGAGTGATCGTCCGTTCAGAGGCTGGCAGCAGAAAAAAGACGGGCCCGAATATGAGCTTGCGCGATTAAAGGCTAGGGCGCGTTACTATCCTGGAACACCAAGAGGAATAACCCGCATGTGGCACAATGCCTATGGCGCAACCTATGGTTCCGTTCAGGGAGCAAAAGAGAATGCAAAGGGTTTGGCGAAAAATACCTTGACAGGATATCAGGCGTTGTTCAGAAACGGATCACATCAAAGCTGTACGCGTGCCTGGCTGAAACCGACTTTGCTTACCGATTCACTTGTACGTAAAAGCAATTTCGGACAAGGCATAGGAAAAGGATTTGAAATTGATGTGCACGGAGCTACAGGAAATCCACGCGAATCATTTGTAAAAATAACGTTCGCGGAAAAAGGTGGACTGAATGGCGAAGGCTTGTGGGAAGGCGCGGAAAAAGGAATGCGTCCTACTTATGAAGATGATGATTTTAAAAAATACTTGAGGGGCGGATTTACTAAAAACAGCTAAAAAGAAACTGAATTATGGCAAAAGTAAAAAACTGGCACTTGAAAAGGGAAATGGAATATCCCTACGAAGAAGCCAAACCAAAAAAACAGATTGCTTACGTATTTGACACCAATAAATGCATCGCGTGTCAGACCTGCACAGTTGCCTGCAAAACAACATGGACAGCCGGCAAAGGAGAAGAAACAATTTTCTTCAACAACGTTGAAACAAAACCATATGGTGGATATCCACAGAAATGGGATGTAAACAGTTTGAATCAACTTAAAGATCAGCAGTGGGGTAACGACGGAGTTTACAAAGGATCAACAGTATTTGAAAACACTGCTCCCGGAGAACGTGTCAACGGCTATCATCCTGAAGAACGCAACTACGCTTATCCGAACATTGGTGAAGATGAAGTGATGGGCACAATGGAAAAAGGCGCGTTCTTTTCAGGAATTCATGACGTATGGATGTTTTACCTGGCGCGTATCTGCAACCATTGCTCTTATCCTGCTTGTCTTGCAGCCTGTCCGCGAAAAGCAATTTACAAACGTGAAGAAGACGGGATCGTTCTTATCGATCAGTCGCGTTGCAGAGGTTACAAAGAATGTGTTAAGGCATGTCCATACAAAAAAACATTCTTCAACATGGTAACGCGAGTTTCTGAAAAGTGCATCGGTTGTTTCCCGTTGATTGAAAAAGGAGAACAGCCGCGTTGCGTTACAACATGTATCGGGAAAATCAGGATGCAGGGATTTATTGAAGACGCGCAGGAGCCAAGAAAAGACAATCCGCTTGACATGATCGTGAGGATCAAGAAAGTTGCATTACCTCTTTACCCTCAGTTCGGAACGCAGCCAAACGTTTATTATGTGCCTCCGGTACACGTGCCGAAAGAATTTTTGTTCCAGATGTTCGGACCAAATGTTGAGGAGACCATCAAGGTTTATAAAAACATGAAGGACGATAAAGAACTGCTGGCAGCGTTTTTATTATTCGGTAACACGCAAAAAATAATTCACTCTTACAAAGCAGAAGACAAGCACGCTGTTGGTTACAATGAAAAGGGTGATGAAGTTGTGCGCGTACCTTATACTGAGCCGGTATTTTTACGTCCGCACTGGGATGAAAAACATAATACGTTCAGACATAACACACCATAAAAAGAAATTCAATTTTTATTATAACACATTAATAAAATAAAAAATGAAAAAAATAATCATCTGTATATTAATTACAAGTTTTTATTATACCGTAACCGCGCAGAATGTGGCACAGGGTGAAAAATCCTTCAAATCACTTTGTGCGGCTTGCCATAGCGTAGGCAAAGGAAAAGTTGTAGGACCTGACCTCGCTGGAGTAACAACCAAGCGAAATGAAAAGTGGCTCATCAGCTGGATCAAATCTTCCCAGACAATGGTGAAGAACAACGACCCGATCGCGGTTAAACTTTTCAACGAGTACAACAAAATGCCGATGCCGGACGCGAATCTCACACCTGCTCAGATAAAAGATGTGCTGGCATACATTAAATCGCTGAGTCCCGCGGCTAAGCCAAATACAAAAACGAACCAGGTTACGCCTTTAGATAATTCAACGGGTGGAAATCAAAAAACAAATACGGCGCCACCAAAAAAGCTTGCGAATAAAGATTGGATAAAATCTGATTACTCAATTAAATGTGTGAAGAGTGAAACGCCGATAGATCCAAAAAAACTTGACGATAGCAAATGGGGATTGATCACTGCAGTGAAAGTTCCCGTTGCGCCTCAGAATATCGCCTACCCAACACTTACAAACGCTACAGTTGATTCACTTTACATCAAGAGCATGCATTCCAAAAACCAGGTTGCATTTCTGTTTCAGTGGAAAGACACATCAAAAAATACAGAAGTGGAAGTGGATCAGTTTTGTGACGCGTTTGCTGTTCAGTTTCCGGTGAATCCCGCAAACATTCCAAGTTATATGATGGGAAATCCTGGCGGAATGGTACACATTGTACATTGGAAAGGAGTATGGCAGGAAGACTGCGAAAACGGATTTCAGGATGTTCAGAAAAAATATCCGAACATGTGGGTTGACGTTTATCCGGGAATGGAAGATTATATAGACCGCAGCAAACGCGCGTATGCGCAAGATGTTACCGCGGAATATATGATGGAAACACATTCTTACGCAAACATGCCCGCGACATATTCGGGAAATCCAATGTCGATTATTAAACGCAAGCAACCTGTTGAAGAAGCAAGCGCAGAAGGATTCGGAACAATTGCCACGCAGGAGTCACAACAGGCGCAAGGTTGGGCATCGTGGAAAAACGGAAAATGGACAGTGTGCATTGTTGTGCCGGTGAACACCGGTAGTGACAGAAAGGCGGTTGTAAATGATATTACTAAAGTAGCGTTTGCTATCTGGGATGGAGGCAATAAAAATATTGGTGGCCGCAAGCACTTTATTCCCTGGGTGGATCTGATAATTGAACAATAAAAAATTTAAATATGAAACCGAAAGTAAAAAATGATGTTAACCTCGTAAACGCGGACATCTACCGGCTGCTCGCTAATTGTTTTGATTTTCCATCGGGGGAGCGACTCTTTGCAATCAGGGAAATTTCAGGCGCGTTAAGTGAAGCGGGGTATCCTGACGCAGAAATAGAAAGTATGATCAGCACGCTCAATGCTTCCATTGACGAGGAAGAAATACTTCATGACTACTCCGTCATCTTCATTAAAGGCGGCGTGCCTTTGAGCGAAAGTCACATAACCCGCAAATACAACAGTGTGTCGGATGTCAGCGCTTATTACAATGCTTTTGGATTCAGTCCAAGGAGCGGAGATACGCCGGATGCTATTATGTATGAGCTGGAATTTCTTGCTTTGCTGTCATTAAAATCTGTTATAGCGCCAAACAAAGAAGCTGCATCGGTTACAGAACAGGCTTACAAAGATTTTCTGAAGGAGCACGCCGCGGATTTTTCAATTGCGCTTGCTCAGCGCATACGTGAAGGCAAAGCGGGCGCTTATTTTTTCACCGTTTCATATTTACTGGAAGCTTTTATAAAACTTGAAATGTCAAAAATTTAAAAATTAAACCATGTCACTATTATTTATATTATTATTAGGAATGCCAGGCACGCCTGAATTAATTCTTATCGCTGCCGTGCTGTTACTGCTATTCGGAGGAAAAAAAATACCGGAGCTGATGAAGGGACTCGGAAAAGGCATTTCCGAATTCAAGAAAGCGAAAAATGAAGTGCATGAAGAAATTAAAAAAACAAGTGAGTAGTTATGCTGTACGACAGGTTTAATAGAATTCATAATTACCTGCGTATCTCAATTACGGACAGTTGTAATTTCCGTTGCAGCTATTGCATGCCCGGCGGAACATACCACTGCATGCCCTCCTCAAAGCTGATGAGTCCGAATGAAATAAATACTATTGCAGGTGAGTTCATTAAACTTGGTGTTCAAAAAATAAGACTTACAGGAGGCGAACCATTAACAAGAAAAGATTTTCCGGAAATTCTTTCGCTTCTTGCAGAACATAACATTGAACTAACGCTTACCACCAACGGATCGTTGATTCATCAATATATTCAGGAGCTGAAAGCTGCAGGAGTTGAATCCGTTAACGTCAGCCTTGACTCCCTGAAACCAGAAACTTTTAAAAATATCACAAAACGTGATGAGTTTAATCGTGTATATAAAAATATTTTCCTTCTTTTAAAAAATAATATCAGAGTAAAACTGAATGTTGTAGCAATTAAAGATGTGGTTGAAAACGAGATGTTGAATTTTATTCAATTAACGAAAGATCTGCCTTTGCATGTGCGCTTCATTGAGTTCATGCCATTTAAAGGAAACAGCTGGGACAGCAGTAAAGTCTTACGGGCCGGCGAATTGCTTGATTGGGCAGGTCAGCATTTTGATATTGTTAAGCTGAATGATGAGCCGCACGCTACTGCAAGGAAATATAAAGTGATCGGCCATGAAGGCACCGTCGCTTTCATTTCATCTATGAGCAATCATTTTTGCGGCGAATGCAACCGAATGCGACTGACAGCGGAAGGAAAAATGAAAAATTGTTTGTTTGGAAAAGAAGAATTGGATCTGCTTGGAGCATTGCGCAGCGGAAATCCTATTGAGCCGCTGATAAAGCAGTCGCTCCACAACAAGTTCGCGTCAATGGGTGGACAGTTTGAGAATGGATACGAGTGTACGGATGGAAATACCATAACCAACCGCTCCATGGTGAGCATTGGTGGTTAAAATAAATAAAATGGTAAGTGTTGTTGAGGCCAGAAAAATAATCGCATCAAATTGCGTGTTACAACCAATGATGAAAATGTCATTGGATGACGCCGTTGGATTAATTCTAGCTGAAAATGTTTATTCGTCGTATGATGTTCCGTCATTTGATAATTCCGCAATGGACGGCTTTGCAGTTAAGCTAAGTGATTCAATTTCCTCCTACAAAATAGTTGGCAGTATACAAGCTGGAAAATCAGAACTGCAGTCGTTGGAAAATGGTGAAGCAGTTCATATTTATACCGGCGCGCCTCTGCCACCTGGCGCCGACGCAGTAATACAATCTGAAATTTCAGTGGTGGAAAATGGTCATCTTAGTTTTAATTCTGAATCAATAAAGCCTGGAACAAACATCCGGCGAAAAGGCGATCAGTCGCGCCAG
Source organism: uncultured bacterium (assembly GCA_966211935.1). Taxonomy (GTDB): domain Bacteria; phylum Bacteroidota; class Bacteroidia; order B-17B0; family Aurantibacillaceae; genus AM-1111. Next base: position 5,952 of record CBIHPU010000159.1, read on the forward strand.
GGAAATCTTGTAGCATGCGCGGGACATAAAATAACTCCCGGAATGATTGGATTATTTGCTTCAGTCGGCATCAATAATATTCTTGTTTATGCGCCGGTTTCGGTTGGCGTTATCACAACAGGGAATGAATTGCAGGATGTTGGCAAGCCTTTAGAGGATTACCGCATTTATAATTCAAACGCGCCGGCCGTTAAAGCATATCTCAAATCTTTAGGCGTTAACAATGCTGAATTCATCAATGCGGGAGATGATCTCACTGTAATTAAAGAAAAAATAAGTTATTGTCTTGGGAAATATGACATGCTTATTCTTACCGGTGGCATTTCCGTTGGCGACTATGACTTTGTAAAAGAAGCGCTGTTTTCCAACGGAGTGAAAGAATTATTTTACAAAATAAAACAGAAACCGGGCAAACCGCTTTTTGCGGGAAGGAAGGACAATAAAATAATTTTCGCGCTACCGGGAAACCCCGCGGCCGTAATTTCCTGTTTTAATCAGTACGTAAAACCCTGCATAAAAAGCATAATGGGATTTGCCGACACGTGGAAACCAAACGCGATACTTCCTTTAAAAGAAAGTTATACAAAGAAAAGTGGTTTGACACATTTTCTTAAAGCAAGAAGAGAAAATGACCATGTTATTTTGCTACGGGGACAGGAATCATTTAATCTGTTAGCATTTTCGGAAGCAGATTGTATTGTTGAAATTCCCGAAGAAAAGGAAATTGTAAATACCGGAGAGAAAGTACGTGTTTATGAATGGTAACGATGAATGAATATGCGTTTTGGATATTAGCGATCCTGCTTCCAGCGATTTCATTTCTGTACGCGTCTGTTGGACACGGCGGGGCGAGCAGCTACATACTAATGCTTACACTTTTCAATTTCGCGCCTGAAAAAGTTAAACCTGCTGCATTAATTCTGAACATAATTGTCTCGTTCATCGCTTTTGTCTCTTACCGGAAAGCGTGTAATTTCCCAATAAGAATATTTATACTACTTGCTTTGTTTTCAATTCCGGCCTCATTCATTGGCGGTTCAATTCCGGTCGAACCATCACTCTACAGGAAAATTTTGGGGGTTTTGTTGTTGTTCCCGGTTTTGCGTTTTCTCGGAGTACTTCCAGTTTCAGAAAAAAAGGTAACAGAAGTGAAATGGTGGTTACTGTTTATTATCGGAGGAAGCATAGGTTTTGTATCAGGCATCATTGGTATTGGAGGTGGAATTATTCTTTCGCCTATACTGCTGTTGCTGGGATGGACAAGCATGAAAGAAACCGCTGCATTAAGTGCGCTCTTTATTTTTGTGAATTCAATAGCAGGATACCTTGGAGCAGGCGCACCTGTATTTCAAAATGATTCTGCACTGATTTCCCTCATGCCGCTCACAATAATAGGAGGCATTGCCGGTGCGTATCTTGGCGCCCAGCGATTTAACGTACAGACTGTAAAATATCTTTTGACAACTGTGTTGTTAATAGCGTCAATAAAATTAATTGGAGGATGATAAACCGGAACGATATAGAAATTTTTATCCTGGCCGGAGGAAAAAGCACACGCATGGGAAAAGATAAAGGCTTGATGCAATTATCTGGCAAACCCTTGATCGGATATGCGATTGAAGCGACTGCAAAATTAGACT